>JBGSYU010000420.1:0-23157 GCA_041750715.1 Lacipirellula sp. | reverse complement strand
GCGCTGTCGCTGGTCGCCGACAGGCTCGCCGCCGCCGAAGCCGGCGAATGGATCCCGCTCTTCAACGGCAAAGATCTCACCGGCTGGACGGTGATGATCCGCGGGTCCGAGCTGGGCGAAAACACTGGCGACACGTTCCGCGTCGAGGACGGCGTCATCAAAGTCGCCTACGACAAGTACGAAGGTCCGTATCGCGGGCGGTTCGGCTACCTGTTCTACGACGAGCCGCAGTCGCACTACATGCTGCGAGTCGAGTACCGCTTTACAGGCGACCAGGCGCCCGGAGGGCCCGACTGGGCGTGGCGAAACAGCGGGCTGATGGTTCACTGCCAAGCGCCGCAGTCGATGACCAAGGACCAGAGCACGCTGGTCTCGATCGAAATGCAACTGTTAGGCAGCGACGAGCAGAAGAAGCAAACCACGGGCAATCTTTGCACGCCCGGCACGCACGTCGTGATGAACGGCAAGCTCCACACGCCCCACTGCACCAACAGCACCAGCGACCCGTTTGTTGGCGACCAATGGGTGACGGCCGAGATCGAGGTTCACGGCGACGAGGTCATTCGGCACAAGATCAACGGCAAGATGGTGCTGGAGTACAGTCAGCCGCAGCTCGACGAGAGCGACGCCGAAGCCCAGCGACTGATCGCCGCCGGCGCGCCGAAGATGCTCGAGAGCGGTTTCATCGCGCTGCAATCGGAGAGCCATCCGATCGAGTTCCGCAAGGTGGAGCTGAAGATGCTGCCCGCGAAGACGCAAGCGAGCGCCGAACCGTTGGAGCCGTGCGAACGCGTGGAGCTGTCGCACCCCGATTCGTTCATGCTCGTCGTCTTGCCGGATACGCAGGTGTACGCGATGCGACGTGAGTGGAACCACCACTTCCACAATCAAACGCAGTGGATCGTCGACAACGCCCAGCGGCTTGGCATTAAGTACGTGCTGCACGAGGGCGATATCGTCAACAACAACAACCCGCCGCAGTGGGAGGTGGCTCGAGCCGCCATGAAGCGGCTCGACGGCAACGTGCCGTACGCGCTGGCCCCGGGCAACCACGACTACGGCCCGAAGGGTTCCTCCGCCGACCGCGAGACGCTGCTGAACGAGTATTTCTCGGCGGATGAGTACGCGAAGCAACCGGGTTTTGGCGGGCTCATGGAGTCGGGCCGGCTGGAAAACAGCTACCACACGTTCGAGGCCGGCGGCGACAAGTACCTCATCCTCGCGCTAGAGTGGGGACCGCGCGATCGGGCGGTCGAGTGGGCCGATAAAATTGCCGCGGAGTACCCGGAGCACCGCAAGATTCTCGTCACGCACGCCTACATGTTCTACGACGATACCCGCTACGACTGGAACGCCAAGGGCGATAAGCAGCCGTGGAACCCGCACGTCTACGGCAACGCCAAGCTGCCCGGCGGCGTGAACGACGGCGAGGAGCTGTGGACGAAGCTAGTCCGCAAACACCCGGGGTTCATCCTGACGCTCAACGGCCACGTGCTCGGAGACGGCGCGGCCCGCATGTCGAGCCGCGGCGACCACGGCAACATGGTGCATCAGCTCATGGCCAACTACCAAAACCTCGCCGAAGGCGGCCAGGGCTACCTGCGACTCTTGGAGTTCCGCCCCGACGGCAAAATCCGCGTGCGCACTTTTAGCCCGTCGATGAAAATGTGCAAAGTGGCTGAGGACCAGCAATTCACATTGACGCTTGAACGTGCGCCGTCGAAGACGTAAGACTAACCACAGAGAGCACAGAGATCACAGAGAATTTCCGTGAGATTTCGCCCGTCACCGGTCTTCCTCCGCATACTCTGCGTTCTCTATGGTTAAGTTTTTATCCGGAACTGCCAATAGCCGCCGGCGCTGGCGTCGCCGCCGGCGCCGTTTGCTGGGCGGCGAGGAACTCCATCAGGTCGAGAAACTCCAGCCCGCTCATCGACTCGTGAATCCGCTCCGGCATGCTCGAAACCTCGACTTCCTGGCGGATTTCCACGTCGTCCTTGGGGATCTGCTGTAACGTCCCTTGCCCCAAGAGTAGCGAAATCTCCTTGTCATCCTCGGCAACGACTAGCCCCGACACGGCCGTGCCGTCGACCGTCACGATATTCGTAGCGCGATACTTTGGATCAATCTTCGTGTTGGGGAACAGGATCGAATCCAAAATCTCCTCGCGCTTCAGCCGGAGGCCGACGTCGGACAAGTTCGGGCCGAACTCGGCGCCATCCTTGCCGACGCGATGGCACGCCTGACAGGCGCGCGCGAACACTTTATGCCCCTCCTCGCTGCTGCCGCCCAGCGCGTTCAGGCCCGCCAGGTAGGTGGTGCGGTGCCCATCGCTCTGGTAGTGTTCGATCAGCTTCTTGAGCAGCGAAGTGGCCGCCTGCCCCCGCTCGTTGCCGCTCGCTACGCGCATCATGAGCGCCGCGGCCGCCGGATTGCTCGCAGCCAGCTCGTCTTGCAGGGCCGGCGTCGAATCCCAGATCGCACGAAACGCCGCGAGCGTGCATTCCAGCGTGAAGTTTAGCTCGTTGTCCATCGGTTGCTTTAACACGCCCACGGCGAGCTTCAAGTTTTCCGGCGACGGGAAAAAGCTGAGCCCGCGGACCGCTTCCAGCCGTACCCGCGGATGCGGGTCGCTCGCCATCGGCCCAATCAACGCCGCGGCCTCGGGCAGCATCTCGCGTTGGTCGGCAATGAGGTGTACCGCTGCCGCCCGGGCGTCGGGCGTCTTGGCCGCGAGCAGCTTGTGGAACAGGTCGACGTCTGCCGCGTGGTGACCGGCGAGCGCCCACACCGCCTCGGTCAGCAGGCGATCGTGCAGCGGATCGCTCGGAGCGATCGACGCGACGAACGCCTGCACCGCGTCGACCACCTCCGCCGTGGGCCGGTCCCGCAACTCACGCTGCACGCGATAGCGCGTTGCCGGCTCATACTCGCGAAGTTGCGCGAGCAACTCGGGCACGCTCTTCCCCGCTTGCGTCTTCGCGACCACCAGCGGCCGGTCGTTCGCCGTCAGCCGATAGATCCGGCCATGGCTGTGATCGCGATTAGGGTCGCGCTGCGAATACTGCATGTGGCCGATGAGCGGGTTGTGCCAGTCGATGAAGTACAAGGCGCCGTCCGGACCAATCTGCGGATCGCCCGGTCGGAAGTTGCGATCGGTCGACGTGACTAGATCTTCAATCCGCGAGCCACGATAGCCGGAAGCGTCGTCCTCCACCTTGAACTGCAAGATGCCGTTCATGTTGATGACGCAGGCGTACATGAAGTTGCCCTGGGCCGAGTCGGGAAAGTGCCGGCTGCGGATGAAGCCGCTGCCCAGCGCGGGCCGCATGATCGGGCCCTCGTAGCTGATGAACTGCTGATTGTTACCGCGATCGGGGAGAAGAGCGCCGGTGAGCGGCGTGGCCCAGTGCTGATTGGCCATGGTGCCGTCGCCCAAGAAAGGTTGGCCCCAGTCGTTGTGCGTGAAGCACCATGCGTTGACGAGACACGGCGAGATATACTTCTCGAGCCGTTGCGTTCGCGGGTCGAACGTCCAGGCGACCGACTTATCGCGATTCCGCAGCGGTCCGTAGGCGGTTTCCACGGCGCTGCTCACGGCGATGCCTTCGAGCATCACGAGCCGCCCGTCGGGGGTCCACTCGAACGCGCTGATGGCGTGATGCGTGTCGCAGCTGGCGAAGCCGTCGAGCAGCACCTCGCGAACATCGGCTTTATCGTCGCCGTCGGTGTCTTTGAGGAACATCAGTTTCGGCTGGTTGACGACCAACACGCCGCCGTTCCAGAACTCAAAGCCCACCGGCACATGCAGGCCGTCGGCGAAGACGGTCGACTTGTCGGCCACGCCGTCGCCGTCGTTGTCATCGAAGATCATCAGCTTATCGTTCGGTTTCGGATCGCCGGGCCGCCACTGGGGGTAGGAGGGCATGCACGCCGCCCACAGCCGACCGCGGTTGTCGAACGCCATCTGCACCGGTTTGGCCAGATCGGGGAACATCTCCTCCGACGCGAACGTCTTTACGCTGTAGCCGGGCGCCACCGTCATCGCCGCCTCCGCCTCAGCCGGCGAGAGGATGCGGAGTTCTTCCGGCTCGGAGTACGCCTTGGTGCCGAAGGCGGTCGGCGGAACCGCGAGCACCGGGTCGCTGTCGTCGATCTTCGGCGGCTGTTTGCCTTGGGCGAGCGCCCACACGACCTTGTCGCGCTCGGAGCACATCTTGCGAATCTTGGCGTACTCGGGGCGAAAGGTGTCGGTATCGAGCGGCGCTGCGCGGCTGCCGTAGACGTACCAGCCGTTGACCATGCGGTAGTCTTGCTGGTGATGCCACTGGAGATCGACGATGGCCTCGCGCAGGGGTTTGATTCTCTTCATCATCTCCTGGAAATCGACGATTGACTGTTGCACGGCATCTCTGTCGTCCAACTGTTCCGGCGTCAGGCCAGGTTTGCGTCCGAACAAGATATTGGTTAGATAAATAGCGATGTACGAACCGCCACGTTCATGGAGATGGACGCCATTAATCGTTTTCTTCCGATCGAGCTGGCGCTCATGATCGAACTTCTTCTTGGTCGGTGTGAATAAATCGCAGAAGGAAATGCTCTCCGAGCGGGCGAACTCTTTCATCGCTTCGGTGTAAAGCTTCAGGTTCTCGTTTTCCCGCTTCCCATCCGGCATCAGCGGCTTGCCGGTCGGCTCGTAGGCGATTGGCGAAACCAACACGATCTGCGGCGGCACGCCGTCCTTCGCGAACGCCTCGCGGTTTCGCTTCACGTACTCCGCCAGATTCGCCTTGAATTGCGGCAACCCCTCGGGTCCGGCGAAGGACTCGTTGTAGCCGAAGAAGCAGAGCAGCACGTCGGGCGCGAAGACGGCCAGCGGGTCGTCGAGCGCCGTGTAGTCGTTGGGCCGTTGCTGGTAGCCCACTTCATCGGCGGGCCAGCCGAAGTTTCGCACGACGAGGTTATGCTCGGGGAACCGCAAATGCAGCAGCGCCTCAAAATGGCCGTACAGCCGCATCCGCTCGGCGAGCGAATTGCCCACCAGCGCGATGCGGTCGTGCGGCTTCAGCTCGAACTTCGTTTCCGCCGAGACGCGGCCGGCGGTGAAGAAACAACCCAGCGCTATCGCCACAAGAACCGCGCGGTAGCGAGAGAATCGACGCTGCATTATGCCTCCGAAGCGAAGCAATTAGCCCCCGGTCACTGACCGGGGGCTAAATGACGGATGAACTCAAGACGCCGCGGCGAAATTCTTGGCCGCCTGATCCCAATCGACCACGTTCCACCACGCGGCCAAGTAGTCGGGCCGCTTGTTCTGATATTTCAGATAATAAGCGTGCTCCCATACGTCGACGCCGACGATCGGCGCCTTACCCAGCGTCAGCGGGCTGTCCTGGTTGGCGGTGCTGATGATTTCCAGCGCGCCGTCCTTGCCCTTCACCAGCCACGCCCACCCGCTGCCGAAGCGGCTCACGCCGGCATTGGCCAGCGCCTCTTTGAACGCGGCGAAGCTGCCGAACTTCGCGGCGATCGCCTCGGCGAGCTCGCCCTTGGGCTCGCCGCCCTTGCCGGGACCCATGATCTTCCAGAAGAACGTGTGATTCACATGCCCGCCGCCGTTGTTCTGTACGGCGGTGCGAATCTCCTCGGGAATCGCATCGAGCTTCTTAATCAGCTCCTCCGCCGGCAGCTTGGCGAGGTCCGCGTGATTGGCCATCGCGGCATTGAGCTTGTCGACGTACCCCTGATGGTGCTTGGTGTAGTGAATCTCCATCGTCTTGGCGTCGATGTGCGGCTCCAGCGCATTGAAGGCGTACCCCAGCTTGGGCAGCGCGTACCCCTTCACCGCACCGGCGGGCGAGGTCTCCGCGGCGACCGCGGCCTTTGATGGCGCCAGCAAACTCGCGACGGCGCCGCTAGCGGCCAGCGTCGTTGCGGCGCGGCTCAAAAAATCGCGGCGATCGACCGCAGAAGAATCCTCGCTTCGACGTGAATCGGAATGCATAGCAGTTGTCTCCTGGACGGTGGGTAAAGTGACACGAAGGCGGCGAGAACGGACAATCGCAACGCCAGGCGATTCATTCGCTACGACCCTCAATGTTACCCGTCGCGTGGCGCGATTGCCACCGATGCCAGCACGTTAAGGCTGGCGGCAAGTGGCTTGCGGCTGCCGGCCAGAGGAAGAAGCGGCCATCGCCCAGCTCTATTTCTGGCCGCTAGCCGCTAGCCGCCAGCCGCCAGCCAAATCTTACGAACGCTTGAACCCCCCGCCGCGTATCAACCTCTGAACCGAATAAGGACAGTCCCGCACAGGAAGGCGGGCGGTGAGCGCGATCGCGACTGAGTGGAAGTCAGAAGCGAACGCCCAGGAAGCAGGAACCTTCCCCCATGCATCGCTTGCGATTCTTCGCGCCGCATCGTTTCGCCGCTTTAGTGCTGCTGATCTTAACGCCCGCATCTCGCGCCAGCGCTGAGGAGCCGTCGCTCGCCTTCGACTTCGGCCGCACTCTAGCTTGCCGCGACATTACGTCGCACGACTTCGCCCAGGCGTATCCCGACGAGCGCGTTATCGAATGCACCCTGCGGCTATCGGTCCATCTCACGGCCGGCGCCATCGAAGACGTGAGCGCCGTTCGCGTCGAAATCAGCGACTGCGACGCCCGGCTTCGCGTCCACGATTTTTCGCCGCGGACGCGGCTGGAAAGCCGATTCTCCGAAGACATCGAGACCACGACGACCGTCGAGTCGTCGCACTCGCTCTCGGCTTCGCTGGGCGGCGAGATTCCTGCGCCTATCGGCGGCGTCGTGGCGCATGTAACCCCCACCATCGGCGGCGGCATGGGCGGCAAAGAGGTCGTCACCGAAAAGCAGACCCGCGTCGCCCCTAGGTTCGCCGTCGTCGCCAGCGGCACGATGAATGAGGAGCACGGAGTCTTCTTTACGCTGCGGCCCTCGGCGCTCAGTTCCCTGGAAGGGGTCCACGAGCTCACGGTTCAATTCGTCGTGCCGCTAGCCTGGCGCGGCGACGCCGTGCGAATCGCCTGCCAGGCCACCGGCGAGCAGAAGGTGCTGTGGATGAAACAGCAGAAAGTCTTTGGCCAGAAGTCGACGCCAGTCGCGCTTTACATGGACGGCGATTTGGCGGCGCGCCGCGCGGCCGATCGTTTCGTGCGGCAATAATGCCGGCAGTAGTTGCCGGCGACACAGCGGTTTTGCACCGGCCACTTGTCGGGCGAGTAGAACGTCATGTTGAGCCCTTCGGAGGACCTCAGGGTAAACTCCGCGAAGAATCTAGCGTGACGGCAGATTATTCGCTGCGCTCAGAATGACAGTGCGCGCGGCGCGGTTACTCGACTTCCTTCTCTTTGATCCAAGACATCATTCGCCGCAGCTCTTTGCCCACTTTCTCCACCCCATGCTCGCGCTCGCGGCGGCGGGTGGCCTTGAACGACGGCGCCCCGGCCTTGTTCTCCAGAATCCAGTCGCGCGCGAACTGCCCGCTGCGAATCTCTTCGAGAATCCGCTTCATTTCCTTCTTCGTCTCGTCGGTGACGATTCGCGGGCCGCGGGTGTAGTCGCCGTACTCGGCCGTGTTCGAGATGCTGTACCGCATGTAGCTCAGGCCGCCCTGATAGAACAGGTCGACGATCAGCTTCAGCTCGTGCATGCACTCGAAATAAGCCATCTCCGGTTGATACCCGGCTTCGACCAACGTCTCGAAGCCCGCTTTCACCAGTGCGGACGCCCCGCCGCACAATACGGCCTGCTCGCCGAATAAGTCGGTTTCAGTCTCCTCGGCGAACGTCGTGCGAATCACGCCGGCCCGCGCGCCGCCAATGCCCTTCGCATACGCCAGTCCCATCTTGAGCGTCGCATCGCTGGCATCGTCGGAGAGCGCGATCAGGCACGGCACGCCGCCGCCGGCGACGAACTCGCTACGCACCAGGTGCCCCGGGCCCTTCGGCGCCACCAGCAGCATATCGACGCCCCCCGGCGCTACGACTTGGCCGAAGTGAACGTTGAACCCATGCGAACACATCAGGATGTTGCCCGGCTGCAAATTCGGCTTGATTTCTTCCCGATAGACGTCGGCCTGGACCTCGTCGGGGAGCAGAATGTTGATGATGTCGGCTTGCTTCGCGGCGTCGGCGGCCGACATCGGCTCGAAGTTGTGGCTCTTCGCCAAGTCGTAGTTCGCTCCGCCGGGCCGTTGGCCGACGATCACCTTCACGCCGCTGTCGCGCAGGTTCTGAGCGTGAGCGTGCCCCTGCGAACCGTACCCAATAATGGCGACGGTCTTGCCCTTGAGAGCGTTCAGATCGGCGTCTTTGTCGTAATAAATCGTCGCGGCCATAGGTGGTTCCAATCTGTTTAGCGCCGGTCGCCAGACCGGTCTTGATGTACGAAGCCGGCGTAGCCGCCGGCGCTAAGTGTCCGCTTCCGCGGCAACGCGCCGCAGCGAGCTCGCGTCGCCATTGGGCCGCGCCACGCCACGGACCATCGCAATGCGCCCGGTGCGAACTAGTTCGACGATGCCGAACGGCCGCATTAAGTCGATGAACGCTTCGATTTTCTTCTCCTGACCGGAGATTTCGACGATCACCTGCTCCGGCGCCACGTCGACGACCTTGCCGCGGAAGATGCCGCATAGCTCGTGGATCTGGGCGCGGTTGTCGACCGTCGCCGTCAACTTCATCAGCATCAGGTCGCGTTCGACGAATTCCTGAGCCGACACGTCGTCCACGCGCACGACGGTGACGATCTTTTCAAGCTGCTTGCGGACCTGCTCCAGCGTGCTGTCGTCGCCGACCACGACGAACGTCATCCGCGACAGGCCCGGGTCTTCCGTCTCGCCGACGGCGAGGCTGTCGATGTTGTACCCGCGCGAGGCGAACATGCCGGCCACATGGGCCAGCACGCCGGGCACGTTTTGCACGAGGGCCGAAAGGACGTGACGCATCGCTGGGGTCCTGGAAAGTGCCAAAAAACGAACCTTTGATAATAGCCGTGAAGGAGGCTGCTCACAAGTTGCCGCGCGAGCCCATTTAGCCCCCGGTCAGTGACCGGGGGCTAAGTGCAAGGTTGCCCGTCCTCCGACCCAGTGCTAGCCTGGGAAGTTTCATCCCGCCGCGCCGGCTTCCGCCTATACGTCTCGACGTGCCCGCGAATGTCCAGCGAAGCCCTCCCGCCGCCCGCCGTCGTCTCCAGCGGAGACATGATCCGCATCCGCGGCGCGCGAACGCACAATCTGCGAAATGTCGACCTCGACGTCCCCCAGTGGCGGCTGGTGGTGATGACAGGACTGAGCGGCTCGGGAAAAAGTTCGCTCGCCTTCGATACGTTGCTGGCCGAGGGGCAGCGGCAGTACATCGAGAGCCTGTCGACCTACGCTCGGCAGTTTTTTGACCAGATGGAACGGCCCGACGTCGACGCGATCGAGGGGCTGCAGCCGACCATTGCCATCGACCAGCGGGCAACCACAAGCAATCCCCGCAGCACGGTCGCGACCATTACTGAGATTTACGATTTTCTCCGCGTGCTGATGGCCCGCGTGGGCGAGGTCGCCTGCCCCAAGTGCGGCACGGCGATCGCGCAGCAAACGCCGGCCGAAATCCAGCAGGCCATCCTCGCGCTGCCCGAGCAGTCGAAGGTAATGATCCTGGCGCCGATGGTTCGCGGCCGCAAAGGCCGTCACGCCGAGGTGCTTGAGCAGATTCGCAAAGAGGGATTCGTCCGCGTACGACTCGACGGTCTCACCCACGAGCTAGAAGACGCCCCGGAGCTGAAGGCTCAGCAGCGGCACGATATCGACGCGGTGGTCGATCGCGTGATTATCCGGCCGGGCATTGAGAATCGTCTCGCGGAGTCAGTACGATTGGCGCTGAAGCATGGGGAAGGGGCGCTGCGGATTGCGATCCTCACGCCGGAGGCGAAGACGCAAGCGAATGGGGTCGGGAGTCTTTTGCCACTAGAGGCGCAACAACGTAGCGAAGTCCCCAGTGGCAAAAGACTCCCGACCCCTTCGACTAGCGAAAACGGTTGGCAGGAGCGAGTCTACAGCACCCGCTATGCCTGCCCCGACTGCAAAACGAACCTCACCGAGATTGAACCGCGCACGTTCAGCTTCAACAGCCCCTACGGCGCTTGCCCCGCGTGCGAGGGACTGGCGACTCGCGAGGGATTTGTGGTCGAACTGGTTGTGCCGGACGACAGTCTGTCTCTTTCGCAGGGCGCCGTGGCGCCGTGGCGCGGGGCGGCCGCCGACGCCCGCACCAAACAGCACGCGCTGCTCGATGGGTTTCTCGCCCATGCGAAGGTCGATTGGGACATGCCTCTGGAGGCGTGGCCGCCGAAGGCGCGCGAGCAGCTTCTCAACGGCGCCAACGGCAAATTCCCGGGGCTGCTCGTTCACCTGGAAATGGACTACGCCGCCGCCAACCGCGACTCCGTCATCAGCAAGCTCGCCGAGTTCCGCGGCCCCGTGCCGTGCGGCCAGTGCGGCGGCTCCCGCCTGCGGCCCGAGGCCCGCGCCGTCCGACTCGATGGACTTGCGATTCACGAAATCGCCGCGCTGCCGATCGAGCAAGCGCTAACGTTCTTTCGCGGCTTAATGTTCCCGCCTACAATGCAGCCGGTCGGCGAGCCGCTGACCGCCGAGATCGTTCGCCGGCTCGACTTCCTCGATCAAGTCGGCGTCGAGTACCTCACGCTCGACCGCTCCGCCGATTCGCTCAGCGGCGGCGAGATGCAGCGCGTCCGGCTGGCCACCGGCATCGGTTCGGGACTCGTCGGCGTGCTCTACATTCTCGACGAACCGTCGATCGGTTTGCATCCCCGTGACAACGCCCGCCTGATCGAATCGCTCCGCCGCCTGCAACGGCAAGGCAACACGGTGCTGGTCGTCGAACACGACGAATCGGTGATGCGGGCCGCCGATTGGCTCATCGACGTCGGTCCCGGCGCCGGTGAACGTGGCGGCACGATCGTCGCCGAAGGGACGCCCGAGGAAGTGGCCGCGAACGCCGACTCCATCACCGGCGGCTACCTTTCCGGACGCCTGCGGATCGAACCTCCGGCCCAACGCCGCCGCGTCGCCAAGACGCGCATGCTGGAACTCGAAGGCGCCACGCTTCACAACCTGCAAAACGTCGACGCGCACGTGCCGCTGGGGCTGTTCACCTGCGTCACCGGCGTCAGCGGCAGCGGAAAAAGCTCGCTCATCATCGACACGCTCGGCGCTGCGCTGGCCCGCAAGCTTAACGGCGCCGCCACCCGCCCCGGCCCGTATCGCGCCCTTCGCGGCGTAGCGAAGCTCGAACGGCTCATCCACGTCGACCAATCCCCCATCGGCCGCACGCCGCGCTCCAACCCCGCCACGTTCACCGGCGCCTGGGACGAAATCCGCCGCGTCTTCGCCGGCACGAAATACGCCAAGCAGCACGGCTACAAGCTCGGCCGCTTCAGCTTCAACACCAAAGGCGGCCGCTGCGAGCATTGCCGCGGCCAGGGGGTCGAGCGGATCGAGATGCGATTCCTACCCGACCTGTTCGTCACCTGCCCCGCGTGCCACGGCAAGCAGTTCAACCGTCAGACGCTGGCCGTGCGGTACCGCGACAAGTCGATCGCCGACGTGCTGGCGATGCCCATCGACGAAGCGGTCGGCTTCTTCGAGAACCACCCGAGCATCCACCGCATGCTCACGAGCCTGGCGGAGGTGGGCCTGGGATACCTCACGCTCGGCCAGCGAAGCACCACGCTCTCCGGCGGCGAAGCGCAGCGGATCAAGCTGGCCGCCGAACTGGGGCGGCCGTCGACCGGCCCGAAGCTTTACATTCTCGACGAGCCGACGACGGGATTGCATACCGACGACATCGGCCGGCTGCTGAAGGTGCTCCAGCAACTCGTGGAGCTAGGCCACTCGATGCTGGTGATCGAACACCACCTCGAAGTCATCAAGACCGCCGACTGGGTAATCGACATGGGTCCCGAGGGCGGCGCAGGGGGCGGGCAGATTGTGGTGGCGGGCACGCCGGAAGAAGTCGCCGCCTGCGAGACGAGCCATACGGGCCAGTGGCTACAAAAATCCCCCTCCCTCGAAGGGAGGGGCTAGGGGAGGGATTCCAGTACGCTACTCTACGTCGACCGCTCGCAGTTCGCTCGGCGCCGCTATAGAGTTACAATGGTAGAGTCATCGCCGATGCTGATTTTCGATTGATCGCAGCGAGGTTTCCCATGGCTACGGTGCTCCTCGACCACGAGATTGAAATCCCCACGATTCGCAGCCTGGCGGATTTCCGCCGCTGGGCGCTATCGGACGACTTCCCCGAGCGTGGCCGGATCGACTACATTGCCGGTCGAATCGAGGTCGACATGTCGCCGGAAGATTTTTTTACGCACGGTACGCTTAAGTCGGAGATCGCGGCTGAGGTCAAAGATCGGGTCGATGAACTTGACTTGGGCCACACGCTGATCGCGGAGACGAGAATCTCCAGCGTGCCCGGCGACGTCTCGGCAGAACCAGACATAGTCGTCATCACGCATGAGGCGTTCGACGAGAAGCGCGTACGGCTCGTTCCGAAGGCGTCCGGCGAGGCGGACCGTTTTGTCGAGGTCGAAGGAGGCCCGGATCTGATCGTCGAGATTGTAAGCGACAGCTCTGTGAAAAAGGACACGCGCCAATTGCCCGAGGCCTATTACGGCGCCGGCGTGCGCGAGTTTTGGTTGATCGACGCCCGCGGTAAGAAACTACACTTCCAGATTCATCAGCGCGGCGTGAAGGGATTCGTCGCGGCCCCCAGCGACGCCGACGGCTATCAGCGCAGCGAAGTGCTCGACGCGTGGTATTGGCTCGAGCGCGATCGCCACGCCCGCGGCCACTGGGTCTACCGGTTGCGGCTAAAGTAAGACCCCCGTCAAAAATCCAGCCAGCCCACGGCTTCGGCCACGGTCACCCCGAGGTTGTAAAGGCCGTGGCCTAGCATCGCGGTGGCGAACCATCCCATGCCGTAGCCGAGCTCGGGACGAGTGCGGGTTCTCATCGCGCGATCCCAGACTCGGGCCAGCCCCACGCCGGCGACGAACGAGCAATTCAAGTGCAGCCCCGTGCAGACGGTCCATCGCCAACGGGCGAGCGATCGCGACGCGTCCGGAATGTAGATGTGCATGTAGATGAGGTTCTCGATCGCGCCGAACAGCAAGCCGCCAGCCGCGGCGCAAACGAGAATTTGCCAAATCGCCTTGAACAAGTAAGGCCGCTTTTCGACCACCCACATCGCCAGCGCGATTTTCATGATTTCCTCGGTGATCGGGCCGATGATCGCCACGGCCACGATGCCGGCCGTCGAGAGGTCGCCGCCGCCTGCACCGCCGAAGAGCGCCCCAAAGACGCCCCACGGTCCTGAGCTGGCGATCAGCAGCAGCATGACGCCCAGACTCTTCGCATAGCTGGTCGCGGCGATTCGCTGGTCGAGCCAGCGGGCGTAGGTGATTTGCCCTTCCGGGGCGACGCCGGCCAGGTCGGCCGCCAACGCCGGCTCTTCCCAGACGTTGTGTTCCACGTCCTCGGCCGCCGGCGTATCTCCGTTCTCGCGGTCTGCTACTGGGCGCGGTGGAAGTTCGTCGGGATTGGTCTGGAACGATTGCTGCCGCAGATGCGGCTCGTGCTCGATCGAGGGATCGCTAGTCGGCTCGCTCATGCGACGGCGGGCAGGCGGCAGTGGTACGCCGTGCCGCTGGCGAGAATCGTCACCATCACGACCTTGGAACGGCGCTTCGAGGCCCCGGAGATGTCGGTGGAGACGTAACGCACGTTGCAAACGGCGTTATATCCGGCTGCGCGCGCCGTTTCGACGAGCCGCTGCAAGGCCTCGCGCCGAGCGCGGATCAACAGCGATTGGTAGCTCTTTATCTCGCCGCCGAAGATTCTGCGCATCTTGGCCATAAATGTCTTCAAGTAGTCGGACGAAATTACCGCTTCGCCGCAGAGCATCGTCGGCGGCGAGCCGCCGGCGACGGCGCTGGGATACGATTTCAGTTGCGTAATGAGAAACCCGGCATTGCCGCCTTCGCGTTCGTCCAGCGACCGAACGTGGCGCCGTTCCAAGTAACCGCCGACGAAGAAACCCAGCGCTGTCAGAAACAAAAACGTGCCGAGGGTAATGAGCAGGTCCATGGCGGCGTTCCTTTAGGCGACGGGCGCGGCCGTCGCCTCCAGGATGACGGCCGTGCCGTAAGCGTAGAGCTCGGCGGCGCCCGCGGTGACGGCGCTCGTGGTGAACCGCACGTTGACGATCGCGTTGGCGCCTAGTTGTTGGGCCTGGGCCATCATCCGCTCCATGGCTTGGCGACGCGATTCCGTGAGCAACTCGGTGTAACCCTTCAACTCGCCGCCGACGAGATTCTTAAAACTCGCGGCGATATCGCGGCCGGCGTGCTTCGTTCGCACCGTGTTGCCTTGAACCAGCCCTTTAACGGCAGTCACCATGTAGCCCGCCACCGTCTCGGTATTGGTCACGATCATCGAAAGTGCGCTCCTGGAGAAGAGTAGGTTGCGAAACCTGGCCGGTATTGTGTCATGGAACGCAATCGGCGGCAATTAGTTTAACGGACAAAGGACGCCTCACACGCGCTCGAAAATCGTGGCAATCCCCTGGCCGATGCCAATGCACATGGTTGCCAGGCCGAGCTGCACATCACGGGCGATCATCGAGTGAATGAGCGTCGTGGCGATCCGCGCCCCGCTCGCCCCCAGCGGGTGTCCGATGGCGATCGCGCCGCCGCGGACGTTGACCTTCGCGGGGTCGAGCTCGAGCATTTGGATGCAGGCCAGCGCCTGGGCGGCGAAGGCTTCGTTCAGTTCGATGAGGTCGATGTCGCTAAGCCGCAAGCCGCTGCGTTTGAGGGCGATTTGCGTGGCGGGAACCGGGCCTGTCCCCATCACGCTGGGGTCGACGCCGGCTACGGCGGTGGCCCGTATCTTCACCAGCGGCGTGAGGCCCAGCTCCTTGGCCCGCTCGTCGCTCATCAGCAGCAGCGCCGCGGCGCCGTCGTTGAGCGGCGAACTGTTGCCCGCGGTCACCGTGCCGATCTGCGGCATAAACGCCGGCGGCAGTTCGGCCAGCGCCGCCAGGCTGGTATCGCGGCGAATGCATTGGTCCTCGCGAATGAGCGCGCGTCGCTGCGCCTCGTCGCGGCCCCACACGGGGATGATCTCGTTCCCAAACTGGCCGGCGTCGGTCGCCGCGGCCGCCTTGCGATGGCTCGCCAGCGCGAATTCATCCTGCGCCTCGCGGGTGATGCCCTGCGTCTGCGCCAGAAACTCGGCCGTGTACCCCATGTGCAGGGCGCCCTTGCTCGTGGAGCGGAACAGCTTCGGGTTGAAATCGACGCCTGCGTCCATCGCAACGTGGTGCATATGCTCCAGCCCGCCGACAATCTGTACGTCCTCGGCGCCGGCCATCACGGCGTGGGCCGCCTGGTTGATCGCCTGCAAGCTGCTGCCGCACAGCCGATTGACGGTCGCCCCGCCGACGCTGCTGGGCAGTCCCGCCAAGAGCGCGACGATCCGCCCAATGTTAAACCCCTGCTCTCGCTGCTGCTGCGTGTTGCCTAGCACCACGTCCTCGATCGCCGCGGGGTCGATGCCGGTGCGCTCCACCAGCGCGCTCACCACTGTCGCCGCGAGATCATCCGAGCGGACGTCGCGAAACACGCCGCGCTCGGCATGGGCCCGGCCGATCGGCGTCCGACAACAGTCAACAATTACAGGAGTCTTCATAATCAAGATTATCCCATGTATTCGTTTTCGTGTGTTTCGTGTGTTTCGTGGTCAAATTCATGAACCACGAAACGCACGAAACACACGAAATAAACAGTCACCGAATAGTTAGCGGTCGTAAAACTTCTTACCAGTCGAAGCTTTGCTCATCATAAGTTTCGTGGGGGCGAAGCGCTCGCCCAAAGATTCGTAGGCCTTGAGCTGCACTAGAATTGCAGCCGCGCCGATCGTGTCGGCCCAGAAGAACAGTCCGCCCAAAAACGGCGGGAAGCCGATGCCGTAGATCAGCGCCAGGTCTACATCGAGCACATTAGCCGCCACGCCGTCTTCCAGCACCCGCGTCGCTTCCAGCAGCATCGGCAGCATCAGCCGATCGGTAATCTCTTCCGCCGAAAACTGTCGCTCGCCACGGCGATTGGCCGCGACGATCGCGTCGGCCTCGGAACTCGCTTTACCGATGTCGCCGCGCTTGCCGCCGTAGTCGAAGAACCCGCGGCCCACCTTTTTCCCAATTCGTCCAGCTTCAACCATTGCCGGCAAGATCGACGACGGCACGGTGCGATCGGGGAACGCCGCATGCAGCACCTCGCCCGCATGCACCGCCACGTCCAACCCCACCGTGTCGTAAAGGGCGATCGGCCCCATCGGCATCCCAAACGCCCTCGCCGCGCGGTCGATCTGTTTGATCGACGCCCCCTCTTCCAGCAGCAGCAGCGCCTCATTCATATACGGCAGCAGCACGCGGTTGACGAGAAACCCGGGCCCGTCGTGTACCACGATCGGCGACTTACCGATCCGCCGCGCGTAGGCGGTCGCCGTCGCGACGGTGTCGTCGCTCGTCGCGCGGCCGCGAATCACCTCGACCAGCGGCATCTGCCGCACGGGGTTGAAGAAGTGCAGCCCGCAAAACTGCTCGGGCCGCGTCAGCCCCGCCGCCAGGTCGCTGATCGGAATCGTGGAAGTGTTCGAGCACAGCACCGCATGCGCCGCCAACAGCGGTTCGAGGCGTTCGTACAGCGCCTGCTTCGCCTCGGCGTTTTCGTAAATCGCTTCGATCACCAGATCCGCGTGAGCCAGTTCCGCGTCGCTCGTCGTGCCGTTGATCAGCGGCGCCAGCTCCAACGTCCGCGCCGCGTCCGGCCCCTTGGTCTCGCGATTGTAGCTGGCTTCGCTCAGCACGCCCTGCACGCCGCGGCCGACCGCTTCGGCGGAAACGTCTCCCAGCGCCACGGGAATGCCGCGCTTGATATTCGCCGCCGCGATTCCCTGCCCCATCACCCCGGCGCCCACGACGCTCACCGAGCGAACGTCCCGAGGTTTAGCGCCGTCGGCGACGACGCTCGGTTTCTTATTCCCGTCGCGCAGAAAAAACACATTCAGCAGGGCCCGGTTCACGGGCGAGCCAAACAGCGGCGCGAACGCTTCCGCCTCCATCGCGCAGGCCGCCTCAATATCGACGGCGGCGGCGGCGAGCATCAGCTCCAGCGCCGCCAAGGGCGCCGGGTACTGACCTTTCGTCTGCCCCTGGATGTAGGCGCTCGCGGTAGCGCCGAGGAAGCCCAGTTCCGTCTCACTAATGTCGATCGGCCCCGACCAACGCTTGCGGTCCTCAATATATCGTTTGGACTCTTGTTCCGCGCGAACCATTCGCATCGCGGCGTCGAGAAGCGGGTCTAAGGGGGAAGGCGGAAGGGGTAAGGCGGAAGGTGACGCGCGATCTTCCGTCCCCCTTCCCCCTTCCCCCTTCCCCCCTGCATCAACCACGTCGTCCGCCAGTCCCATCGCGCGGGCCGCCCGCGCATCAACCGGCTCGCCGCCGGTGATGAGTTCGACGGCGTTGCTCAACCCCACGATGCGGGGCGTGCGGGCCGTGCCGCCCCAGCCGGGGAAGAGGCCAAGCTTCACTTCTGGAAAGCCGAAGCTGGTCGCCGCATTCGCGGCCATGATGCGTCGATCGCACCAGATGGCCAGCTCCGCTCCGCCGCCCAGGCAGACGCCGTCGATCGCCGCGATGGTGACCAGCGGCATTTTCGACAGCCGCGCAAAGAGCTGCTGCCCACGCCGCGCGAACTGGACGATGCGCTCGGCCGGCTGGTCGATATCGGCGACGAACTCCCGCAGGTCGGCCCCGGCGATAAAGTTGCCCGGCTTCGTGGAGCGAATCACGAGGCCTGCGAGACCTGGCCGCTTCTCGAGCGCGTCGAGATGCGCTTCCAACTCCGCCACGGCGGCTCGGGACAAAATGTTGGCCCCCTTGTTCGGAGTGTTGATCGAAAGCACCGCAACGTCGGGCGCGGGCATCTCAAGTTGAATGATCGACGCATCGGACATCGGCGCGTGTTCCGTAAGTGCGAGTGACTAGAGCAGATTTCAGGGTGGTGTAGCGACTGTCATCCTGAGCGGAGCGAAGGATCTAGCGTTGTTCTAGATTCTTCGCTCCGCTCAGAATGACGCAACCTGCTACAAGTAATCGAAATGCGATATAACCTATCAGACTGGCTGAAATCGCGCTCCTTGATATGCTGCATTCTATGGAAACCGACGTTCCAGGCACAGCGGGCCGGTCTCGGCCAGCACAAGTGACTCTTCGTCTTTGGCCGACGCCACTGGGATGGGCGGTGTTGCTTCTGCTGATTGCGACGCTATGGACGGCAATCGCATTTGTGCCGCGCGGCACAGGCGCGGGTCGACCCAACGCTGGGGACATGGCTCGCCCCTATACCGAGTCGCCTCCGTCTCAGGGGCCGACAGCCTCGCTGGCGATCGACTTCGGGAACGGCGTCAAGCGGGAGTTTTCCGCCGTGAGCTGGAAGGAAGGCATGACGGCCGGCGACTTGATGAAGGCGGCGAGCCTGCTGAGCCCGGGCCTTGCCTACGAAGTCCGCGGTTCGGGCGAAATGACGCTGCTCACCTCCCTGGATGGCGTGGCCAACGGGGCAGGCGACGGCCGATACTGGCTCTATGAGATCAACGGGCGGCATGCCAAAGTTAGCTTCGCCGTACAGCCGCTAGTCTCAGGCGACCGCGTCTTGTGGGTTTTCAAGCAGCCGGAGTAGAATTACGAACTCGGCGCCCGGTCATTCTGAGCGCAGCGAAGAATCTAAAACGACGCTAGATTCTTCGCTGCGCTCAGTAATGACGGTCACGGCGCCTAGCCCCCGTCGATCGTTAGGGAAGAAACCATGAACCGAGAAACGCTCCGCGAGTTGTTGGTGTTTTCGCTGCTGCTGTCGCTGGGCGTCGCTGGCCGTTCGCTCGATCACGCCTGGAACTTTACGCCGCTCGCCGCGATTACGGCGCTGGGGGCGTTTTACTTCCGGAGCTGGCTGCCGGCGATCTTGCTGCCCTCGGCGGTGCTGGTCGTATCGGACCTGTTCCTGCCGTCGCACGATAGCTGGCCCGTGCAGGTATCGGTCCATGTAATGGCGATCGTTCCGCTGCTTCTGGGACGCGCCGCTCGGGGCGCCGCAGGTTGGCGTCGCGCCGCGTTCTGGGGCATGTGCGGATTCATCCCGGCGACGGCGTTCTTCCTGGTCACCAACTTCGCCGTCTGGGCATCGAAGAGCCTGTATGCCGCGAGCCTCGCGGGGCTGATCGAATGCTACACGCAAGCGCTCCCGTTCTACCGCGCGATGCTCGCCGGCGACGTGTGCTATCTAGCCCTGATGACCGCCTGCCTGGCCGCCGCGCATGTAATGCAACCAGAACTGGCCACGCAGCGCGAACTGTAGCCCCGGCCTCTGTCCGGGGGTCACGGGCTCGCCCATGCCTCCATGTCGTTCAACCCCCGGGGCTGAACTCGCCGACGAGTGCCGCCGTATCAATTTCCGCCAGCCGCTTCAGCCGGCGCCGCGGCAGCCTCGTCGGCCGGCGCTTCCGCCGGGGCTTCGTCGGGCGCTTCTAGAAGTTCGTCGCCCGCTTCCGCCGCGGCGTCATCGGCCTGCGCTTTCGCCGGCGCCCAATTGCTCACGAAGCGGTCCACGTCTTCTTGCAATTGCACCACCGCGGGGGCGATGTCCTCATTGCGCGCGTTCTCCGGCGCCGCAGCCTCGGCCACCGCGAGAATCATCGTCGAGAACTCCGTCAGCCGCTCTTTAAGCTCATCGGAACCGCCCGCCTTGAGGGCTTCCGCGCCGGCCACGATGGCGACCGTACGGTCGATCATGCGACGCTTCTCGTATTTTGGTCCTTGGTCTTCGAGCCCCAAGGCGTTCAGATCCAGGCCTCCGCCTCCTCCGCCAAATTCGCGACCGCCGCCGCCTTCCATCCCAAAACCGCCGCGGCCGCCGAAGCCGCCGCCAAAGCCGCCCGCGGCTGGCACGCCCCCGCCAATCATCGCGTCGACGTAGTCTCCCGCTTCCTCAGCCTCGACCGCGAGAACCTTGCGGGCCAATCCGCCCAGCGCCTGCGTCATCGCTTCTGCATCCAGGCCTTTCGCGCCGGAAAACATGTCCGGCTTGAGGAGTCCGGCAATCGCACAGCGGTCGTCCAAATCCATCTTCTCGTCGGCGACGAGTCGCACGAATGTTTCATACACTGGCGGCGTCAGCCCTTTTTCGAATTGCATCGCCAACACCTTGGCCGCCTGCCGCCGCACCCAGCCGTACGCCTTCGCGCTGGCGTCCTCCGGCAATTCCTCGCGGTTGGCCACGGCCAACGCCGCTTTAGTGATTTGCTCGGCCGTAGGAGCGTCAACGCCTAACCGCACATGTCGTTGCAGGCCAACGAGCGCGGCGACTTTGACCGCCGTCGGAACCGTGATTTTGTTAAACGCTTCGCCTTCGAGTATCGTCAACAGGCCCTTGGTTCCAGCTGGCAGCGGCCTGCCTCCCGGTTGGGTATCGAGCTGACCCATAATTAACGCCGCGTTGTAGCGGACCGCGGGGTGATACGGCCCGATGGCGAAGGAGCCCATCTGCCGTAGCGTCATCGCATTGAGGTGATCGCGCGCCCCCTGCGACTTCGCGGGGTTGATGTACAGTTGAAAGAACTTCTCCCGTTTAACCGACAGTTCCCCTAGCGCCACGGCGTCGATGCTCGTCATCAACGGGTAGTAGGAGCCTTTGAAGTAATCGTCCAAAAGCTTGATTTCCGCAGCGCCTGGAGGTGACGCGTTGCGCAGGATCGTCGCCACTTGCCCGCTCAGCACCTTCGATTGCGCCTCGTTGACGCGCGGCGCAATGACCTTGTAATGTTGACCCACGGCGGGTCGCATCGCGCCGGCGCTAAGAAGCAGCGCCGCCGCCGCGACGATAGACTGCCGCCAGAAATGACCGTGACGTTTCATGGCCCCTGCTCCTCGTACGTTCCGTGCCTGGGAAGCGGACAATCGCCTCGCCGCATGCGAACCGCGGTAAAGACACGGTTCGCAAACCTTTCCACAGTTCACCCTACTCAGCGTGCCTGGAAAATGTCAAGCTGACCGCCGATAGAACCGAGCCATCCTGGCTCGACGCCCTAGGCAATTCCCGCCGTTTGCGGTGGCCGACGGACGTCTCCGGCCAGGATGGCCGGGCGATCTGCCCCAACGCTATGACCCTGCTGTACGCCGACCGCCGATTCCTCGACCACGACACGGGGCGACACCCGGAGTCACCCGTTCGGTTGGAGCATGTAACGCGTTTGCTGGACAACACTGGCCTGGCCGACCGCTGCGTACGCCCCGCCTGGCAACCGGCTGATGACGCAGAACTTCTCGCCGTTCACGACGGCGACTACCTGGAGTCGCTCGCCGCGCTTGCGGATCGCGGCGGGGGTCAGGTCGACGCCGACACCGTGGTCTCACGCAAGTCGTTCAATGTCGCCCGGCTGGCGGCCGGCGCCGCCTGCGACGCCGTTCGCCGCGTGGTGAGTGGGGAAGACCGCAGCGCCCTGTGCCTGGTCCGCCCGCCAGGCCATCACGCGCTAGCGAGCCGAGCGATGGGTTTCTGCCTACTCGGCAACGTCGCCATGGCGGCGCGGCTGGCCGTCGACGAGCTTGAGCTCGATCGCGTGTTGATCGTCGACTGGGACGTCCACCACGGCAACGGCACGCAGGACATATTTTACGACGACGAGCGAGTCGGGTTTTTCTCAGCCCATCGCTGGCCGTTTTATCCCGGCACCGGCGCCGCCGATGAAACGGGCCGCGGCGATGGCTTGGGCGGCACGAAGAATCTGCCGATCCAGTTCGGCACGCCGCGCCGCGAGTATCTCGCGCACTTCGCCGACGAGCTGTACGCCTTTGCAGCGAAGATGAAGCCGCAACTGGTCCTCATCAGCGCCGGCTTCGACAGCCACGCCGCCGACCCCGTCGGCTCGCTCGGCCTGGAGACCGAAGATTTCGGCGAGCTCACGAGCATCGTCCAGTCAGTCGCCAAGGGCCACGCCGCCGGCCGCATCGTCAGCGTGCTGGAAGGCGGCTACAACCCGCCGGTGCTGGCCGAGTGCGTGGCAATCCACTTGGAAGGTCTCATTTCGTCCTCAGCATTAACAGAGTAGGAGAGCCGCGCCATATTGGCGTATAATGTTGGCAGTCAGTGCTGCCCATTTCCGGGAGCTTCGTCGATGTCAGCCGTCTCGACCAATTCGCCGTTTACGCTAGAACCTGCATGGGAGGTCGCCTTGCTTTTTCCGCCGCAAGGCAAGTGGTCGGTATCCGAATACCTAAACTTGACGGATGAGACTCGGCGACTCGTCGAATACTCGCGCGGTAAGATAGAGGTGCTTGCGATGCCGACGACGGCTCATCAAAGAATCCTTGCCTTCTTGTTCGCACTGCTCCACGATTTCGTTAGGCCGCGTGGGCTGGGTGAGGCGTTGTTCGCGGCACTTCGAGTTCAAGTTGCCGAGGATACTTTTCGGGAGCCCGATATCGTTTTCGTGCATCGCGACAATCGAGAGTACATTCACAACCGCTACTGGACCGGCGCAGATTTAGTGATGGAGATCGTCAGCGACGATGAGAAAAGCCGGGAACGCGATTTGGTAACGAAACGGCAGGACTATGCCGCGGCGCGCATTCGCGAATACTGGATTATCGATCCAGCTAAAGAACGGATCACCGTTCTCTCACTAGAAGGCGAAGCGTATGTCCCGATCGGTGAGTATTCCCCCGGAGAACTTGCTCACTCGCGCTTGCTCGAAGGCTTCGTTGTGGATGTGGCCGCGACGTTCAAGGCCGCCGAGGGCGTGCTGTGACTTTCTATGTCCTAAGCGAAGCCCATCTGCGAGATTACTGATCCGCATACACGTGCGTGCTTTGCTCTTTGGTAATCGGCTCCTGCACCTCGTCGGCCGTCACCATGATCTTCGTCCGCAGGTCGCCGGCCCGCAGGCCTTGCACCGTAATTTGGAACTTCGCTTCCGCTTTGGGCGCTAGTTGCGCCAGCGGGGCGAACACC
>JBGSYU010000419.1:0-13065 GCA_041750715.1 Lacipirellula sp. | reverse complement strand
GCCGGGCGGGGGATCCATGAAGGGCATGAACTTGTCGGGGAAGCCGGGCATCGTGCAGCCGATGCAGATGCCGCCGACGTTCGGGCAGCCGCCGATGCCGGCCATCCAGCCCCGCTTGGGCACATTGCAGTTGACGACCGGGCCCCAGCACCCCAGCTTCACCAGGCAATGGGGCGAACCGTACTCCTCGGCGAACTGGGCCTGCTCGTAGTAGCTTCCCCGGTCGCAGCCTTCGTGAGCGGTGAGACCGAACAGCCAGGTGGGCCGCAGTTGGTCGTCCAGCGGAATCATCGGCGCCAGCCCCGCCACCTGGTAGAGCAGGTACAGCAGCGTTTCCATAAAGTTGTCGGGCTGCACGGGGCAGCCGGGCACGTTGACGATCGGCAGGCCCGCCTTCGATTTCCAGTCCCAGCCGAGGTAGTCGGCCAGGCCCATGGCCCCGGTCGGGTTGCCTGCCATCGCATGAATGCCGCCGTAGGTGGCGCAGGTGCCGGCCGCCACCACGGCAAGCGCCTTGGGGACCAAACGGTCGATCCACTCGCAGGTCGTGATGGGCTGGCCGGTGAGCTTGTCGGTCCCCAGCGCGGCCCAGTAGCCTTCGCTCTTGATCTTCTCGTTGGGGATCGATCCTTCGACGACCAGGACGAAGGGGTCGAGCAAGCCCTCCTCCGCCTGATACCAATATTTCATGAATTCGTCGCCGTTCTCGTACGCCAGAACGGGATTGTGGAGATGGACCTTGGGGAGCCCGGGAATGGCCCCCATGATCAGATCTTCAATACTGGGTTGCGTGGCGGCGGTGATCGACACGGTGTCGCCGTCGCAACCCAGCCCCGCGGTAATCCACAGGATGTGAATCTCCTTCACCGCCGGTTCTCGCTGGGTCTTCCGTCCGTAAGGGGCGGTTGTTTCGGCCATGATCGGTTCTCCCTGATCTTGAATTCGAATCGTAACGAACCTCCTGACGACTGTCACCGACCAGACTTCCGACGGTCACCGACCGTCCTCGGCGGACCCCTCGGTCGCAATGAAGTTCAGCGCGACCGAGTTGATGCAATACCGCAGCCCCGTGGGCTTCGGCCCGTCGTCGAACACATGGCCCAGGTGCGCATCGCAGCGCTGACACTTAACCTCGGTGCGCTCCATTCCCAACGAGCGATCGACTTCCGTAGCGACCTGGCCGTCTCTTCGAGGTTGCCAGAAGCTCGGCCAACCGGTGTTCGATTCAAATTTGGTCGACGAATCGAACAAGGGCGCCCCGCAACCTACGCAGGTGAAGACGCCACTGCCTTTCTGCTTCAACAATTTACCGGTAAACGGTCGCTCGGTTCCCTGCTCGCGGGTGACGTGGTACTGGTCGTCGGTAAGCCGCTTGCGCCATTGGGCGTCGGACAGCTTAACTCGATTCGCTTCGGGATTGCTCAGCGCTACGCGACTGGCGCCCACGACGCGCAATTTCTCATCCTGCACGTACGCGATCACGCCGCAGTCCGCGGCGGCGATCTTGGCAGGCAATTTGAGCGCTAGTTTGCCACTGGCCGCATGCTTGAGATCCACCGTCTTAAACGCTCGGACCACGTTCACATGCGCCAGGTCGCGACCCGCGTTCTCTCCAACGGGCACGTCGTTGTGGGACTCGTTCTGCACGAGGGCGGCGTTCAGTACGCCGCCGGCGGGCTCGCCGTCGACGTCGTACAGCACCGTAATCTGCTCGCGCTTCGCGTCGGCGGCGGCGGACAACTTCACGACGATCGGCTGGGGTTCTTTCAGTTCGCTCTCGACAAAACGAAACGCCTCGTCGCTCTTGGAGCCGACGAAGGCGTGCCGGCCGTTGACGATCATCTGCGGCGTGTAGATGCGATCCTCGCCGGTCGCGGCGGCATAGGCGCGCTGCCGATCGGAGTACGCCTTGCTGCTATACGGATCGGTCCAGCCAAGCTGGTTCCAGTAGTCGACGTGAAACGACAGGCAGAAGACCGGCGCCTGCTGCTCTTTGCCCCAGCGGTTCAGTTCGATCAACACCTGGTCGGCGGGAGGGCAGCTACTGCACCCTTGCGACGTGAACAACTCCACCACTACGGCCGATTGTTGGCCGCCCCGCGCGACGGGCGTCGCTTGGGTTTCTGCCAGGGTGGAGAGGCCGCAGCCACTGACGGTCATGGCGAGCACCTGCGCTACGCAAGCGTAAAAGCGAGTCATCGTTGCCTCATGGGTTTGACTCTGTTCGGGCCCCTACCGTAAGCATAGCCATCTCCGATTTCGGAGAAGTAACGATCGAATAATGATTTTGTAAGGCTGCGGCGAATCCGAAACAACTCTGGCCCGCTGGAACGCGACAAAATGTCCTCGTTCGTCATACGGGCCAGGTCGGGAGAACTGCAAAGTCCGGAGGCTGCTCCCTCTGAGGTACTCCGAAGAGTCCGGCCAAATTCTTCGGAGTACCTCAGAATGACGTGCGCGCGGGACTTTGCAGTTCTCCTGCGGGCCAGGTAAACCACACGCGTTTCTCATCGCCGACGACTTCCGCACCGACGGCCCCGCCGTGGCTTTCCACGAGCTCCTTCACGATGGCCAGCCCGATGCCCGCTCCGCCGTAATCGCGCGAGCGAGATTTTTCGTCGCGGTGAAAGCGTTCGAAGACGGGCGCCGCGGCCGCTTGCACGTCGCCTTCGGGCGTATTGGCGACGGTAACCTTCACGGCGTTAGGCAGGCGAACGGCCGCGACAGACGTGCGACCGCCGTGGCGCGTATAGCGCCAGGCGTTTTCGTAGAGATTGGTGAGGATCTGCGTTAGCTTATCGGCGTCGGCGCGAACGGTGACGTCTGCCGGGTCGAGATCCGTCGAAAGCGCGATTTCTTTCGCCGCAAATTTCAGTTGAAAGAGCTCGAGCGTTTGCAGCACGGCGGTTTTTAAATGGACGGCTTCCAGGTGCAAGTTGGTCCTCGCGGCATCGGCTCGGGCCAATTGCAGCAAATCCTCCACCAGTTTTACAAGTCGCAAGGTCTCGTCGTGCAGAGAAGTCAGCACCTCGGGGCTGGGCTCCATCACCGTGTCGATGAGGGCTTCGAGGTAGCCGCGAATGTTCGTCAGCGGGGTGCGTAGTTCGTGGGCCACGTTGGCGACCATGTCTTTGCGCAGCCGTTCGGCGTGGACGAAGCTTTCGACCATCCGATTGAACGTCGTCGCCAGTTCGCCGATTTCTCCGCAGTTGGTTTCGTCGACTCGGGCCGAATAGTCCCCAGCGGCAATTTGCCGGGCGCTGCGCATCACCGCCGTGAGCGGGCGAAGCGTTCGTCGAGTCATCCAAAAGACCAGGGCGACGGCGACGGCGCACGCGACCGCGCCGGCGCCGAGTAAGTAGCGCTCGACCGCCTCTAGAAACATCTCGTGCGCCTCTTCCGGCGCGATGTTGTACTCTTTGACTAACGTCAGGAAGTAGTCGGCCGCCAAGACCCGCAGCGCGGCGTCGACGACCGCCACGACGACGAGGACGACGAGGAAGTTGATCAGCACTAGCTTCCAGAGCAAGCGTAGCTTCATGGGGATTGCTTCAAAGACGGTCCGCGAATCGGTAGCCTGTGCCGCGGGCGGTAATAATAAACTCGGGCTGCGCCGGATCGGTCTCAATTTTCTGCCGCAGTTTCCCGACGTGAACGTCGACCACCCGGTCGACGACCGATTCGCCGCCCGGGTAGAGATGCGCTAGCAGTTCGTCGCGCATGAAGACGCGGCCCGGCGCCGACATTAGGGTCTTGAGCAGCGTGTATTCCAACGGCGTGAGCGACACGGGCTCGCCCTTCAAACGAACGCGGCGCTTCTCCACGTCGAGCACGAGGGCGCCGTGACTGATGGCTCCGCTGGCGGAATCGGGGGGCTGGGCGGCGCGGCGCAAAATGGCCTTCACGCGGGCGACGACCTCGCGCGGGCTGAAGGGCTTCACCACGTAGTCGTCGCCCCCCAGGCCCAGGCCCAAGACGCGGTCGCTCTCCTCGTCGCGGGCCGTGAGGAACAACACCGGTACGGTCGACGACTTGCGAATCTCTCGGCACACTTCCCAACCGTCGAGCTTGGGAAGCATGACGTCGAGGATCAGCAATTGAGGCAGCTCGCTGGCGAACATTCGCAGGGCGGTCTCGCCATCGAAGGCGGCGATCGTGCGGTAACCCTCGCGCACGAGGTAGGCGGTTAGCAAACTCGAAGTCTTGTTATCGTCTTCGGCAATGAGGATCAGCGGGGTCGTGGAGCTGGACATTGTAGTATCTCCCGCCGCGGTTCACGCAATCGCATTTAAACTCGATGGCCCGCGACGCTGCTTGCAAGTTCGTAACGCCGTCGATGTCCGACCGCTTCGGGAATCATACAGCAAGAAGTCGAGCGACTTTCGCGAAATGCGTCGTGCGACGATATGTCGCGGCAATCTTTACCAAAACTTTGCGCATCTCTCGCATCAACCGAATGACGATTCGATACGATGCCAGGCACTCGCAAGGAATTCCAATTGTTCGGAAGCGAGGGCGACTAGTCCTACGACGGTCGAACACTTCAGTTCTGGGTTTCTTACGTTGGGAGTAAAGAGATGTTGCGCAAGCAAATGTGGTTGGTAGCGGGTGTCTGCTGTTTGGCGGCCGCGTCGTTCGCGGTGGCGCAAACCGGCGCCCCGGCGGAAACGCCCGAGACGATGGCCATGAAGAAGATGATGATGGACAAGGAAATGATGATGATGGCCAAGAAGGAGATGATGGACGACGATCGAATGGCCATGATGGTCGCTCGCGAGATGATGATGCAGAAAATGATGAAGGACAAGCAGTACATGATGACGGTTCAGGAAGGTTTGAAGACCGACAGCGACCCGAACGCGATGAAGATGATGATGGACAAGGTGATGGCGGCCAAAATGGAAATGATGAAGGACAAAGACGCCATGATGATGATGACGAAGGAGCTGATGGTTCGGCAAATGGCGGCTACGCAGATGGCGATGATGGAGAAAGAGGGCGCTGCGACTCGGTAGCTCGCTGGCTATCCGGCTCGTCGTGAGATGCGTTCGCGGCAGCGCCCCCTTCGCTTGGTGTCCGCGCGGCGGGGCGCTGTCGCTCGCTGTGACGCCGATGGTTCTCGGCGGTCGCCGAAAGTTCAAGCGAGTCGGTTCAAGGCGGTGCGAATTGGATCGGCCGCTTCTGGCCGCACGATGCGGGCGACTTCGACGCCGTCGTTTAGCAGGATGAGCGTCGGCCAGAGTTTAACGCGGAAGGAGCGTCCCAGCGGACGGCCGGGTCCGTCTTCGACTTTGATGTGCTGGACGATCGGAAACTCGGCGAGGGCCTCGGCGAGGGCCGGCGCGGCGAGTTGGCAGTGGCCGCACCAGGCGGTTCCGAATTCGAGAAGGACGAGGCCGACGATGGCGTCGATTTCTTCGCGCGTGGGGCCGGGGGTAAGATAACTTTGAGCCATTCGATCTCCGGAAAACCGACAGCCGCAAAAAAGCCCAAGAGTCGCAAAAAATTGGGGTCAGGACGGGTGCATTAACGCGTCTTCTTTCTTTTGCGCTTCTTGCGACTTTTTGCGGCCAAGGAATTGGGGGGAGCGATCAAGCCAAAATAGCTCGACTAGGTGCGCACCGGTTGGCGTTGTCGACGGGCATTGCCGTTGCCATTGCCGCCGCTTTGGGGCTGGGGTCTTGACGCTTGGATGGCGATGCTGCCGGGGCCGAGCAAACCTTCGACTCGCTCGCGGAGTTCGGGGTTGAGGTCGAGGCCGGGCCATTTGCTGTCGAGCCAGACTTGGCCGCCGCTGGCGAGGTCGAGCCGTAGCTTGAGCTTCTTGCTGCCGGGGTAGCCGCGGAGGATTTCGCGGAGCTGCTCGAGGCCGCGGTCTCCGTGGTCCGTTTCACGGACGCGGATGATGACGCCGCTGGAATAGCGCTGGCTGAGGTCGGCGAGTGGGATCAGCTCGTCGACGATGAGGTTGGTCTCCTCGGCGCCGGGGCGGCGGTCGATTTTGCCGCGCACGGCGAGGATCGAGTCGGCGACGACTTGCGCGCCGTATTCGGCAAATTGCTCGGGCCACATGATGCAGCGGGTGATGCCGTCCATGTCTTCGAGGTCCCACATGGCGTACTTGGTATGGACGGCGCCGGGGCGAGGGTTCTTCGTGTGGGAGAATTTGATCGCGGCGAGCATGCCGCCCAACAGCACTTCGTCGCGGTGCGCTAAGCCGGCAAGCGATTTGCTGGTGTGCGTGCAGAAGGTTTTTAGCGTTTGCTCGAATTCGGCGAGAGGATGGCTGGAAAGGTAGTAGCCGAGGACCTCTTTTTCCTGGGTGAGTTGCTCCTTCTCGGACCATGGGGGGAGGGTCGGCAGGGAAGATGCGGCGGCGGACGCTAAGCCGCAAGCGTCGTCGTCGTTATCGTCCCCGAAGAGACCCTTTTGGCCGGAGCGGCGGTCGGCGGCGGCGGCGGCGCCCGATTGCAACGCGCGGTCGAGCACCGTCATGCACTGGGCGCGGTGGCCGCCGAGATGGTCGAAGGCGCCAGCTTTAATGAGGGCTTCGATGGTCGCGCGGTTGCAGAACTGCGGGTCGACGCGTTCGCAGAAGTCGAAAATGTTGGCGTACGGACCGTTCTTCACACGCTCGGCGGCGATCGCTTCAGCGGCGCCGCTGCCGCAAGCTTTCACGGCGCTGAGGCCGAAATAGATCTTGCCGGCTTCGACCTTAAACTCGGGGTCGCAGTCGTTCACGTCGGGCGGCACGACCTCGATGTTCATCCGCCGGCAGTCTTCCAGATGCTCGACCATCGCGTCTTTGCTCTTGAAGTTGCGGCCCGGGATGTCGCACGAGAGCAGCGCGGCCATGAATTCGACCGGGTAGTGGGCCTTGAGATAGGCCGTCATGTAGGCGATGAGGGCGTACGCGGTCGAATGGCTCTTATTGAATCCGTAGCCGGCGAATTTTTCGATCATGCCGAACAGTTCGCTGGATTTCTTTTCGTCGAGTCCCAGCGACTTGGCGCCGGCGATGAATTCCTCGCGGTAGCGGGCGATGATCGGCAGCTTTTTCTTGCTGATCGCCTTGATGCAGGTGTAGGCGTTCGACAGCGCAATGCCGCCGAGGCGGTTGAGGATCCGCATCACCTGTTCCTGATACACCATCACGCCGTGCGTCTCGGCGAGAATTTCTTCGGTGACGGGGTGCGGGTACTCCACCGGCTTGCGGCCGTGCTTCACTTCGATGTACTGATCGACCATCCCGCCTTCGAGCGGTCCCGGGCGGTAGAGGGCGTTGGTGGCGATGATGTCGCGGAAGTGGTCGGGCTTCATCCGCTGGAGCAGGTCGCGGATGCCGCCGCTTTCGAGTTGGAAGATGCCCTTGGTTTCGCCGCGGCAAAGGAGGGCGAAGGTTTCTTTGTCGTCGAGGGGGAAGGCGTAGGGGTCGATTCTAAGACCGGCGATGCAGTCGCCGGCTTTATGGGACTGTTCAATAAGCTTTATACTGCGGGCAAGCAGCGTGAGATTGCGGAGACCGAGGAAGTCCATCTTCAAGAGGCCCGCGGCTTCTACGTCGCCCATCGCCCATTGGGTGATGACTTCGGTCTTGCCTTTCACTCGCTGGAGCGGGACGTATTCGTCGACGGGCCGCTCGGCGATGACCACCGCGGCGGCGTGCGTGCCGACATTCCGCGCGAGCCCTTCGATCTTACGAGCGAGGTCGATCAGCTCGCGGATTTCGTGGTCCTTTTCATACGCCTGCCGCAGTTCGTCGTTGGCGGCGAGCGCCTTGTCGAGCGTGATGTTCAGTTCCTTGGGAACCATCGCAACGACCGAATCGACGCGAAAGATCGGCATCCCCAGCGTGCGGCCCACGTCGCGAATCGCGGCCCGGGCCGCAAGCGTACCGAACGTGCCGATCTGGGCGACGTTGGCCGCGCCGTACTTGAGCTTCACGTACTCCAGCACCTCGTTGCGGCGTTCCATGCAAAAGTCGATGTCGATATCGGGGGCGTCGAGGCGACTTTCGTCGAGGAACCGCTCAAAGAGCAGGTCGTATTCGAGCGGGCAAACGTGGCTCAGCCGCAACGCATAGCACACCAGCGATCCGACGCCGGAACCGCGGGCCGTGCAGGGGATGTCGGCCTCGACGGCGAAGCGGACGAAGTCCCACACGATGAGGAAGTAATCGCAAAAGCCCAGCTTGTCGATGACGGCTAGCTCGCGGTTCAGGCGATCTTGGACTTCTTGCGAGAATTCACCGTCGATGATGCGGATACCGTTATTGGCGTAACGCTCCTTCAAACCCTGGACGCAAAGCTGGCGGAGGTAATCGGCCGGCGAGGTTTGCTCGGGCACTTGGAACGACGGGAAGTGCCGCTTGCCGAGCTCGAGGTCGATGTCGACCGAGTCGGCGATGAGCTGCGAGCGGCGGAGGGCTTCTTCCTGGTCGGGCAGGGCGGCGAACATTTCGTCGGCGCTGCGGATGAAAAACTGATCGCCTTCCATCCGCATGCGGTTGGCGTCGGTGCGGAATTTTCCCGTGTTGATGCAGAGCAGCACGTCTTGGGCGACGGCGTCTTCCTGGCGGACGTAGTGGGCGTCGCTGGTCGCGACCATCGGCAGCCCCATCCGGGTGGCGACTTCAATCGCCGCTACTTTGGCGAGCCGCTGAATTTCCAGGCCGTTGTCTTGGATTTCGATGAAATAGCGTTCGCCGAAGACGCCGTGGAACCACGCGGCGATCTCGCGCGCGGCGGCGATTTGGTTTTCGACGCGACCGCCGCTTGCGCCGGCGCCGGCGATGGCGTCGCCGGTCTTTAGCAGCGCGCGGCTAAACTCGCCGCTCACGCATCCGCTGAGGCAGATGACGCCCTCGGAATATTGCTCGAGCAACTCGCGGTCGATGCGCGGCTTATGGTAGAAGCCCTCGAGAAACGCGCGGCTCGACATCTTCACGAGGTTGCGAAAGCCGGTCGCGTTCTGCGCGAGCAGCGTGAGGTGGTAGGTCGCTTCCTTGCTGGTGAGGGCGCCGCTCTTGTCGAACCGGCTCCCCGGGGCGACGTACGCCTCGTACCCCAGCACCGGATTGATGCCGGCATTCTTGCAAGTTCTGTAGAACTCCACGGCGCCGTAGAGATTGCCGTGGTCGGTGAGCGCCAGGGCGTTCATTCCCAGTTCTTTGGCGCGGGCGACCAGCCCTTCAATGGGGCTGGCGCCGTCGAGCAGGCTGTAGTGGCTGTGGCAGTGGAGATGAACGAACGGCGGTGCGGACAAGGGTGGGCCTCCTGCTTCCGTGCGAACAAAGCGAGTCGAGTTAGAATCCGCTAGCATTGTAGCGGGTCGATGCGGCGTTACGGCAGGGGCCTGGCGCCATACGAGAAAAGCGGAGGGCGATGCCTCCGCAGGTCCGCTTATCCGGCGGCGTTCGATCGGCGGGGCCGTCGGCTAATGCGGGCCATGCCGGCCAGCGCCACGACTGTCAGCGCCCACGTCGACGGCTCGGGAACCATAAAGAACACGTTCCGCTGCATGGCTCCGATGGAGGTGTTCGCCATGATGACGTCGGACAGGCGCAGTGAAGTCAGCCAATCGACGTCGTCGTCCGAGAAGGTTAAATCGTAACAGAACCAAAAGCGATCGCCGTCGCGCGCCCGTGTGAACTGATCGATCAGACCCGCCGCAACCAGCGGACCAACGGCGGCGCCCGCAAGATGATCTTCCGAGAGGGCCCCGACCCACGGGTCGATCTCGCTAACGTCCCCGTACAACAACGCCAACCCCGCCTGCATAGCGGCGTCGGAAGTAATCTCGGTAAAAGATGCGACCTGCGGAAGCCCGTAAGCCAGCCGCACCTCGTTGTAACTCGGCAGTCCATGATCGCGCCCGCGTTGGATGTTGAGCGACGCTAGGTCGAACCCGCCGGGGATGGGCGGCCCGAACAGGAAATTGCGGACGTCGTCCACCACGTGCATGTCCACCTCCTGCTGCTGCTCGGAGGCGAGCCCTTTGAGCAAATACTCCAACTCGTTGAAAGCGGCGAGACTCGATGGCTTGAAGAATGCTTCGCGGAGCGCCAGATGCCCGCCTAGGGCGTCGGTTCCGTCGGCTTGTCTCCGCATCAACTGCGGCGACAGCATCGTGTGGCCGACGCGGAACAGCGCCGTGGAGAACTCGTTGGCCACCGTGGCGTTCACGTTTGGATCGTACGCGCCATTGAGCCCTGGGGCGTGCGAACCCAACAGGGCCGGCAAAAACTCCTGGTAGGTGATGGCCTGAATTTCGGCGCCGACGAGTTTGCGGGCCCGCTGGTAAATTTGCTCGTCGTCCCAGCCGGGGTTGGCCAAGGCGATTTGATCGGCCAGGCGATTGTGCTCTCGCATGAAGAGCGTATGGACGGCGGTCAGACCCACTTGCTCATTGACCCGCACGTCGCCGGCCACATAGAACATGGCGGCGACCGACGGCGAAGCCGGCCCGCCCGTCTCGTTGGGCAGGCCCAACGTATTGAGCGGCAGCAGGTTGCCCGCGCTCGTCTTGAGTTGGCCGCCGCTGAGGGTACGCAGCGCCGTTGCCCGCCCATCGTCCGACCCGTAAACATTGGAACCATCGATGTACGACGTGATCTGGTTCACCTGCTGCCGTGGGTTGCCCGGGCCAGTTCCCGTGAGCGGATCGTAATTCGACCGGCTAAGCGACATGACGGCCGTACCCGTTCCGGTTGGATCGAAATGCAGATCGCCAGTCGGAATCGCGATAGAGAATGGCTCGGCGGGCGCTGCGCCGCCGGTGAGATCAAGGTCGTGATCGACGAATTGGCCCCACTGGAATACCCAGTCGGTCATCCGTTGAATATTGGGCGCCGCAACTGTTTGTGCGACGATCGTGTTGCTGATCTCACGCGGATTGGGCCGCGCCGCCCCGGAGGGCTCCGAAACGCCGTCAGCGTAGGCGGGCGTCGTTTTGCGCAAGAGCTGCGAGCCAGCGGCGCCCCAGGCGGGGTTGAGGACGTTGTTGCCAGTGCCGTTGATCGTGCGATTTTCGGCCCGAGCTTGCGCGCAGGCGGCTAGAATGCAGACGATGCTAAGAATACCGTGACGCATCGAGAATGACATACTCAGCGGCTCTGCTTCTTGAGATCGTTGCACCGCTTGCGAGGTCCGATTTGGAAATCTGGGACTTGTGTAGAAGCGGCGAGCGCGGGCCATTTCATATTCATGATGACCGTCTCGCGTTGGGGAGTCAAGAAATTACACCGGCGGGCGGATCGCCGCCGAGATGCAAAGTCGCCCAGATGGCGCCGGTGGACTGGATTTAACGGGTTGCGACGGCAACTGCCCGTCGGGCAATGAAGCGCCCCGGCCGGAACGCTAATCGCCGTCTGGGTTCCCGATCATCCGTAAGTACTCGGCCAACTGCGATTGCACGTCGAGCAGTTCCTGCCATTGGATGAGCGCAATCTTGGCCTTGCCGACTTCTTCGTCGATCTCGGCCGTTTGCACCAACTGCCGCGTGCGAAGGTGGAAGTATTCGAGAATCTCCGACACGGAGGCCGCCTGTCCGGGCGTGAGTTGGTCGGGCAGGTCGGGGGGCATGGGGATGTGCAGCGTGCTTTGCAAATCCTCCGAGGCGCCTAGGTGCAGCTCGAAGCTGAGCGACTTTGAATCGACCCGCTTGGCCAATTCCTCGGCCATCAACTCGCTGGTTTCGGAGATGCCGTCGCTGCGAAGTTCTTCCAGGCGTCGGCCGATCTGATCGCGGGTACCGAAGAGCAGCACCGATCGGCCTACGGCGATTACGTCCCCAAAACGAAGAATTCGAAGCTGCGTGTCCTCGCCGTTGACGCGGGTGCCGTTGGTGCTTTCCAAGTCGGTGAGTACGAGCTTGCCCTGATCCTCCTGGATCTTGATGTGAAAGCGGCTAATCCGCTCGTCGTTGAGCTTGATCGAGTTGCCTTCCTCGCGCCCGATGGTGACGGGAGGTGCGATTTCTTCAAACACGGTCCCGCGGTCGGCGCCGTCCAGCACTCGTAAAGTGACCTGAGTCATCGCCGCCGGCCGCGCCGCCTCTTTTCTCGTTCCCATCGGATCGTCCAGCGACCACTATTTGGCGGCCGGTCCTCAATTTCGCTTATAACACGCCATGCAGCGAGCGGCAAGCAAAACCGGGGGGAGGCCGGCGACGCCATCGCCGGCTTTATGGGCGTGCAATTGGCGTTCCGCGACTCAATCCACCGGCGTCGCCCCTGGCGGGGGCGTTCCGCCGCCAGCGTGGACGTAGTCGCTTCGACCACGCGCGTACTGCGATGCGCTGGGCAATTCCCCTTCCGCCGCAGCCCGACCTTGAGCCGCCTCGAACAGCCGCTTAAGAAACGGCCGGCACCAGCCGCAGCCCGTCCCGGCGCCGAAGCACTCGGCCATTTGCCCGACGCGCCGCGGCCGCTCGACCCGAATGAAATTCTCCACCTTCCGCCGGGTGACGTGAAAGCAGAGGCAGAGCTCGTCGTCGGGTTCCATACCTCAAATGTAACCCCCAAAGCCACGAAGGCACGAACCGGGCGGAAATTAGAAGGCAGCGCGTTGCAGCCCGCAAAGTTTACCCGGTTTGCCACCGTCTGCGGTATTCCCCTAGCCGATTTCGGTGGCAAAGCTTGCGGCGCTCCTATTCTCCTCGCAAGCCGGGGGCAGCCGCATACCGATCTACTCCAAGAGGATATCCCCGCGTTTGCGGCGCGATTGCGCGCCGAAAGTGCGTGGCACAGGCGCCCCGACTGTCGAACTGAGACTCGACGGACAAAGCATGGCGCGGCAGGGAGGCAAGAGACGCAGCATGCATTGGAAACGCCGGCAACCGAAGCGAACCTTCTTGGCCGGGCTAGTCTGCCTGTTTGCGCTGACGTTGGCGGCGCCTTGGTCGTGGCGCCGCTGCCGAACGGTGCGGCACGACTTCGATCATGCCCCGTCGGCGGCCGCAGTGGACGAACCGGTTATCGCTCCGTCCGCTCACCCGGCGCCATCGCCTACACCGGACGCTTGGGCGCTGCTGCCCGCGCTGCCGCCGCTGGCGCGTGCCCTGGCC
>JBGSYU010000418.1:0-16779 GCA_041750715.1 Lacipirellula sp. | reverse complement strand
ACGGGTTGCACGACGCCGAGGCCCGCCTCGCCCAACTTCGCGTCCTCATACGGTTGTTGCGCGTCGTGGGGAGCGAGCGCTCGCCCTGCCGATGGGGTGTGGGGCGCCGGCTGATCGGTCGACGCCCGCACAACGATCCGCACGATGCGATAACCTGCGTAAATGCACGCGCCAGCGACGAACAGAGAAATCCACAGCGGCCACAGCGCGCGGAGAACGACGACGCAGAACAATGCGAACACAATTCTCCGCGTGACCGACCAGGCGTCGTAGTTCAAATCTTTGCGCATCGCGAACCAGCCGGCCTTTACCCCAGCCCAAACCGGCTCGGGATCGCGGTAAAAGAACGAGGCGAACCCTTCCTCCGCTCGCAGTCGCTGTAATGTCGCAAGGCGCGCAGGCCGATACCCCTTCCGCTTCGCCCGCCAATCCGTTTGCGTCTTAGCCTCCCCGTTCCCCGCCGGCGAGGGCGCCGCAGCGACCGGGTTCGCCGCCCCGCGCAGCATCGCCATCATTTCGGCGGCGTTGTTAATCCGCCGCTCGGGATCCTTTGCCATCGCCCCCTTCACGACCGTGCGGAACGGTTCGCTTAACGCGTCGAGATTCGGCTCCGCCGTCAGGTGCTTCATCAGCACTTCGCCCACGCTCTCCCCCTCAAATGGCACGCGGCCCGTGAGCATCTCGTACAGAATGATTCCCAGGGCGTAAGCGTCGATCTCGCGTCCGTATCGGCCGTTAGCAATCTCCGGCGCCATGTAGTGAACCGTGCCGACGCTCTCGGTCTGCCCGCTGCGGCGACTGCAGGAGATGAACTTCGACAGCCCGTAGTCGCCAATCTTAATGACGCTATCGTCAATAAAAATGTTAGCCGGCTTCAAATCGCGATGCACAATGCCATGGTCGTGCAGATACGCGACGGCGGCGCAGATTCCCTCGAACCACTGCACCGCGAGTTCCGGCGGCATGCCCTCGGGATACCGATCGATTAAGTCCTCAAGCGACTCGCCCGAAACGTACTCCATAACGACCCAGCGGTCCTCATGCTCGTCGGTGCGAATGTCGTACAGCGCGACTAGGTTCGGATGCTTTAGGTTTAAGCAATGCGTAACCCCGCGAAGCTCGACTTCCAAGTTTCGCCGAATCAGCTTCAGCGCCACTTCTTTCCCGGCGTCGCTCACGGCGAAATAAACCTCGCCGAACCCGCCGCGGCCCACGCCGCGCTTGATGGTGTACCCGTCCAGGGGCCGCGAGCCGCTGGCGTAGGTGAACCGCATCGGCGTTTTCACCGGGAGAGCCTGCTCAGATTCAGCGGGCGAAGTTTTCATTTCAAGAAGGGCGGCCATCTGAATTGTTTTCCATTTAGCCCCCGGTCACTGACCGGGGGCCAATTGCGGAAGTACCTTATATTCGCCTCATTGTAGCCGGGATTGCCGGCCGTTTTAAATCTCTTCCAGGCTTAACGCGAAGTCATCGCTCTCAATGCGGCAATTCGCTGCCACCACGGCCTGGCCGACGCACGTTTGCCCGTCGATTTCAACGGGCGATTGCGTGCGGCACATCAGCTCATCGCCCCGGCGGAATAGCACCAGGTCGCCCTCCCAGCCGCGGCAACGAACGTGACTGTGCGGCTGCGAGCCCAGGATGCAGCTCTCGCTCATCAGGACGATCCCGTCGACCGCCGGCTCGGTGCGGTGATGGCTTGTGATTTCGAGCACGGCCGTCGCGCTCAAGGCGTGCGGTTTGCGAAATCGCAGCTCGACGCCGTCGCCCAGCTTGATCGTCGATTTGTCGCGCAGCACCGTCGGCTCCGTGATCGCCCTACCGTCGACGGCCGTGCGGTGGAGCGGCGTGAGCACATACGCTTCACGATCGCGGCGGATGACCGCGTGTCGCCGCGAGAGGTCGCCCAGGATTGGCACGTCAACGCCGCCCGCCGCGGCGGGCTGCCCCAGCACGATTTCGTCACCCGTGCAGATGAGGAATGCGCCGACCGAGTCGATCCATGCGACGATTCGCTTTCCAGATTGTCGCTCGGTCACGTCCGTAATTCCCCTCCCTCGAAGGGAGGGGCTAGGGGAAGGATTTTGCGGCGGGCTAATTCGCCCGTTACGAAGCCCCTCCCCTAACCCCTCTCCGGCGTACCGGGGAGGGGGATAATGCGCAAGCGTCACCTCCATCCCCACCGCCTGCCACGCCTTGTGGCGCGCCTGCCGGGCGGCTGAATGCTGTGGAGCCAATTCTAACAAGGCCTCGGCCGCCGCGAGCACTTCGGTCCAATTCGCCGCGGCGAGCGCTGCGTGCAGCCGAGCGTCGAGAGCGTGTTGGGCCGCCGCCGCCTCGCGAAGGGTCGCCAGCCGCTGCTGAAGATGCCGATTCACGCTGGTCGAACCCTCAGCCGGAAGCAGCCGCCGAGCCCGCTCGAGCGATTCGACGGCCGCCGGCAGGTCGCCCTTGCTGGCCGTGAGATTGGAGTTTTCCATGTGCTGGGCGATGCTTTGCCAGGTACGGCGCTCATCGCCGCCCAAGCGTCGGTGTTCCATGCGCTCGAAGGCCTGTCGCGCCGCAGCCGTCTCGCTGCGAGCCAGCAGTTCCACGGCTGCCGCAAGCCGGAGCCGGGATTGCTCGTGGCGAAATCCGTTAACGTCCGCCTCGCCCACCCCCAGCCGTGCGGCCCGATCGACGTCTCGCCAGCCGGCCGTGCTTTGCCCGCACGCCATTCGCTGTCGGGCCCGCGTTACCAGTTGCCCCGCCAACTTCTGCGACAACCGCTTCGCCGGCAAGAATTCCCGCAGCGGGTCGGCGGCCAGCATCTCGGCCGCCTCGTCCCACCGGCCGTCGGCGACGGCGAGGCGAGCTTCGCGAAGTTGGATTCGCCAGGCGGGGAACATTGTCGGGGGTCCTTGCCCAAATGAGACTACAAGCCGTTACTTGTTCACGAGCCTAGCGTTCAGCCGTCAGCGTTCAGCTTTCAGCCAGAGAAAAAGCGATCAGCAGTCAGCAGTCAGCGATCAGCCAGAACATGCTATTCTTTCGTCTGGCTGAAAGCTGAAAGCTGACCGCTGACAGCTATTCTTTGTAGCTCGCCGTGGCCACTTTGGTCTCGACATCGTGCAGCCCAAAGTACTGGGCGACTTGCTCCGTCACGTCGTCCGCACTTGTCTCGTCCAGCGGAATCTCTTCCTGGAAGTTCGTGTCGGCGTTGGCCAGCTTGCTGGCCACGACGAGCCGCGTGCGGATATCGGTGATCAGTTGCTTGGCTTGTGCCAAGTGGCTGTCGTCGAACTGGAAATCGCTCGAAGCCTCGGCCACTTCGACCAGCTTCAGCTTGGCCTCAAGATTTTCAACGTCGACCTGCAATTGCCGCTGCGACGACATCATCGCCGTCAGCTTTTGCCGGGCCGCGTCGAGATTGCGCTGCCGGGCGTTTCGCATCTGCTCCATGCTCTCGATCGTGCCGTCGACCGTCTTGAACCGATTGAAGCGCCGGGCCAGGTCGTCCTTCACTTCGCCTTCGCTGTACGAATGGCCGGCGTAGCGAAACACGTTCTTGCCGCTGCTCAAATCGGACTGCAGCCGCATAATCTCCGACTTGTCTTTGTCCGCGTTTGCGACGGCCGTCTCCAGCCGCTTGTCCAGTTCGGCCACTTCGACTTCTTCCTTGGCGATAACGTGCATGGAGCGGCGAATCTCCGGTTCCAGATCGCGGACCATGTTCCGCGCCCGGTCGATCTGAAATTCCAAAGGCACGCTGTTCTCGACGGAGTCGGCGGCGCGGCGGTAGGAAGTGGTCATGTAGCTGCACAGGCTAGATTTTGCGACAAATCCGCCTAGCAGTACGACGGCGGCGGCAGTAACGACGAGTTTTCTGATCATGGCTTTCGCCCTCCGAGAAATGGCCCGAGGCGCCTCGGGCAGTGTAAAAATGGCGTAAATAGCCCGGCCATCCTGGCCGGAGCGAAAAATAAGTGCGACAACGCGCCCTATTCTCCGGCCAGCATGGCCGGGCTATAAACCAGCTACCTAGGATTTCGCGTTCTTGCGGCCGATCTTGGCGATCCCGCGCAAAAATCCCACAATTGTCCTTCAGTAAGCATTCCGCTCGCGGCTTAGCCGTAGTCAGCCGAACAAACCCGCGATCTACCGCGTAGCACCAGCTACGCGATCCTCAACCCGCGCACTACAGCACCCCCTAAATCACTGAGTTACCCATGATTCGAGTTCGTTACGCCCTTCTTGCCTGCTGCGGCGCCCTGTTCATGATCGCCGGATGCAGCAATCCCGCTCTGGACCCGGCCGTACTCGCGGCCCACCGCACCCGCCTGGAACTGGCCGAGGAGCCCGATGGCGCCCAAACCGTTCTGGAAGTTCGCCAAGTGATGTTCGGCGAAGAACCGGCCGAAGTCGACGAGCACGCCGACCACGAGCACGAGGACGGCGAGCATGCCGATCACGAGCATGACGAAGCAGAACATGCGGACGACGAGCAAGCCGACCACGATCACGACGGAGACGGCGTGCAGGACCATGCTCCCGAGGACCACGTTGGCGAGCCCGCTTCAGCGGGCGGGGGCGCCACGAAGAAGCCCGTCATCGACGAACTCGACGTCGTCCTGGTCGGCTCCGTCGGCGGCGTGCCGAACCCGTCCGACCAGTCGTACCCCGAGTTTCCCTTCTCGAAGGGGCAGGCGGTTTTCTTCCTTGCCGAACCCGAGGCGGTCGCTGAGATTGAAGAGCACGCGCACGTTCACGCCGACGGCGAAGAGTGCGCCTTCTGCGCCGCTCACGCGGCCGACTCGGCCCACATGCTCGCGGTGGTGCAGTTTACGGACGAGCACGGAAAGACATTGCCGGTGGATGTTCGCGACCTGTTCGATCTGAAGGAAAAAGAAACCGTCGTCGTCCGAGGCAAGGCCAAAGTCGATCCTAGCGGTATGCTGATCGTCGACGCCACCGGGCTCTACATCCGACGGTAACTCCTAATCTGGGAAGATCTCACGCAAAGGCGCGAAGGCGCAAAGAAACGCGCAAAGAATTTCAGGAATTCATTTTCGTCTTCTTTGCGACTCCTTTGCAACTTAGCGCCTTTGCGAGAGACATTAAGGGCTTGCCTACCTCATGAATCAAAGTCTCGACAAAGGATTATCCATGTCTCGCTTAACGGTAGCAGTTGTCGTCATCCTCGCCCTAGCATCGCCGCAGGTCTTGGCCGCTGGCGAACCCGTTGTACTCGCCAAATCGGTGGAGTTGAAACTCGCCAAGAATGAAATCGCCATCTACGTCGGCGATATGCACTGCTCGCACTGCGCTAAGAAAATCGCGGGGAAGCTCTACCGCGTCAAAGGCGTCGTGAAGGTTAAGACCGACGTGAAGCAGAACCTCGCGATCGTGACGCCCCAGGCCAAGAAGCAAGTTGATTCCAAAGCCGCCTGGGCCGCCGTCCGCGCCGCCGGGTTCAAGCCCACCAAGCTCATCGGCCCGCAAGGCACGTTCGTCGCGGATGCGAAAACCAAGGGTCCCGTCAAGGCGCCTGAATCCGCCGTCCCCAATCCGTCGTAACCATTCATGACGAAGCGTTACCCTCCGCCGCTTGCGGCTTAGCGCATTAATCCCAGCGGCCCCATGTCCGAAGTCACGATCGAAAAAGCCCCTCGCGGCTACCTCATGCGCGCCCAGTGCATCGTCCCGCGGAATCTCGACGAAGTCTTCGCCTTCTTCTCCGACGCCGTGAACCTCCAGCGGCTCACGCCGCCGTGGGTTCGTTTCCAGGTCCTCACGCCGCAGCCGATCGCGATGCGGTTGGGCCTGCTAATCGACTACAAGCTTCGCATCCGCGGCGTGCCCTTGCGCTGGCAGTCGGAGATCACGGCCTGGCAGCCGCAAACCTTTTTCGTCGACGAGCAACGCCGCGGCCCATATACCTTCTGGCGCCACGAGCATCGCTTCGAGCCGTGCTCCGAAGGCACGCGCGTGCTCGACGACGTGAGCTATGGAGTGCCGGGCGGGGCGCTCATTCACGCGCTGCTCATCCGCCGCGATATTCAATCCATCTTCCGCTTTCGCCAGCAATCTCTTCAGGAAATCTTCCCTACTCGACGAGCTTGATCGCCAGCTCTCGGAGTTGCCTAGCGTCGACGGCGCCGGGGGCGTCGGTCATCAGGTCGTTCGCCTTCTGCGTTTTCGGGAAGGCGATGCAATCGCGAATGCTGTCAAGCCGCCCAAAGAGCATCACCCACCGGTCGATGCCCAACGCAATTCCGCCGTGCGGCGGGGCGCCGTACTGGAGCGCGTCCAGCAGAAAGCCAAAGCGTTCCTGTTGCCTCGCCTCGTCGATGCCCAGCAGCGTGAACACCTGCGACTGCACGGCGGAGTCGTGAATTCGAATCGTGCCGCCGCCCGCTTCGCTGCCGTTGATCACCAGGTCGTAGGCTTTGGCTCGCATCTTCGCCGGGTCGCTTTGCAGCAGTCCGATGTGCTGCTCCAGCGGCGCCGTGAATGGGTGATGCATGGCGGCCCACCCTTTGTCCTCGGCGTCGTAGGCGAACATCGGAAACTCGACGACCCACGAGAAGTGCATCGCCTGGGGATCGTACAGCTTCATTTCCTTGCCGATCTTCGTGCGGAGCGCGTGCAGCACTTTGCACGTCATTTCCCACGTATCGGCCGAGAACAGAATCAGGTCGCCGGGCTCCGCCTTCAGCCGTTCGGCGAACTTTTTGAGCAACGCTTCGTCGAAGAATTTCGCGATCGTCGAGTTGAGCTTGCCGTCGGCCTCGCACTTGAACCAGGCTAGGCCTTTTGCGCCGAGTCCGCGAATGAATTCGGTGAGGGCGTCGATGCCGCGCCGCGAATATTGCTCGCCGCCGGCCTTGACGTTGATCGCGCGCACGCGGCCGCCGTCGGCGATCGCGCTCTTGAACACGCCAAATTCGCTCAGCGGCGCAAGGTCCGAGCAGTCGACGATTTCCAATCCAAACCGCAAGTCAGGCGCGTCGTGTCCGAACCGCTCCATCGCTTCGTCGTACGTCATTCGCGGCAGCGGCAGGGGCAAGTCGACGTCTAGTTCCGACTTGGCGAGTTTCTGACAAAGCCCGTCGATAATTCCCATGACGTCGTCGGCATCGACGAACGACATTTCGACGTCGAGCTGCGTGAACTCCGGCTGCCGGTCGGCCCGCAGGTCCTCGTCGCGGAAGCAGCGGGCGACCTGCACGTAGCGGTCGTAGCCGGCGATCATCAGAATCTGCTTGTACAACTGCGGCGACTGCGGCAGCGCGTAGAACGCGCCGTGATGCACACGGCTCGGCACCAGGTAATCGCGAGCGCCTTCCGGCGTGCTGCGTCCCAGGCACGGCGTTTCAACGTCGATGAACTGATGCTCCGCGAAGTAATCCCGCATCACCTTCACCATGCGATCGCGCATGATGAGCACGCGTTGCAGCTCGGGCCGACGCAGGTCGAGATAGCGATGTTTCAGCCGCAGGTCCTCGCCCGGCAGGTCCTGGGCGTTCGCATTGGGCGACACGGGCGGCGTGAGACTCTTGTTGAGCAGCTCCAAGGCGGTCGCCCGCACCTCCATCCTGCCGGTGGCGAGCTTGAGGTTAGCCATCCCCTCAGGCCGCGCGGCGACGACGCCGGTCACTTTCACCACATATTCGGCGCGCAGCGTTTTGCTCTGTTCGATCACGCTCGGCGAAGTATCGGGCGGATTGAACACGATTTGCGTCAACCCGTAGCGGTCGCGGAGATCGAGGAACAGCCCGCCGCCGTGGTCGCGGTAGGAATCGACCCACCCGCAGAGGGTGACGATTTGCCCGACGTTCAGTTCGCCTAGCTCGCCGCAGGTGTGAGTACGTAGCACGCGTTATGCCTTTCTGAAAGGTGTCGAGATGCGACTTGCAATCGAACGGCTGATTGTAGTTTGAGTTGGAAAGGTCGGCTAGGTAAGGACTTGAGGCGTGTCGAAGGCGTGGTTACAGCGTTAGCCGAATTCTCTAGTCTCAGCCTGAGGGCTCCCTGACGAAGACGCTCACCGCCTGAAGCATGCTTTTGCTCACACACGAGTCGCCTAACGGACGCTACCTGCTACACTAAGCAGCACCGAATGCCCACTCGTCGGTCGGGCAACCCTTTTCAGAAATACTCGTCTCTAACACGGGTCGCAACTTACCGCGGAAGCGCGGCGCCCCTCGAAAGGAAGTACGGCTATGCTTCATCATAAGCCTCTGTTCTGGTTGACGGCTGCAGTTGCTTTGGGGGCCGCGGCATACGTATTCATGAGCTCGAGAAACGCCGACGAGATCATTCCCGCAAACACGACGTTCCGGCCACGCTTGACTCTTGTGACGGCTGGTCCCGATGCGTTTCATCAGCAGGTCGTCGAGGGCGCAAAAAAGGCGGCCGAGGAGCTCAACGCCGACTTGCAAGTGGAGGTTCCCGACGGAACGGGCGCGGGCCAGACGGCCGCGTTGGTCGCCTGCTCGACGGAGAATATCGATGGTTTGGCCGTGAGCCCGCTGGCGCCTGAGGATCAGACTTCGCTGCTGAGCAGGCTTGCTTTCCAGATGAAAGTGGTGACCTATGACAATGATCTGCCCAGCTCACTGCGGCACGCTTACGTTGGCACGAACAATTCCATGGGTGGTCGCCTCGCCGCGGACCTGGTCGAAAAAGCATTGCCGGATGGCGGGAAGGTTGCGATTTTTATCGGCGATAACGAGCGGGAAAACGCGAAGATTCGGCGGCAAGCGTTCGTTAGCGCCTTGAGTCATACGCGTGAAGCCGCTTGGGACGCGCCCGAACCGGACCCCGCTCAGCCTGTTGAGATGGGAAAGTACAGCGTCGTCGGCACGTTTTTCGACGGCAGCGATCCGCAAAAAGCACTGACCAACGCGGAGGGAGTTCTCAAAGACCATCCCGATCTCGATTGTATGGTGGCACTGTACGGCTACAACGGCCCTGCGTGTTTGAAGGCGTTGAAATCGGCGGGAAAACTCGAGGACGTTCGGCTCATCGCGTTCGACGAGCATGACGCCACGCTCGCAGGAATCGAAGAGGGCGTGGTCGTAGGAACCGTCGTGCAGGATCCCTACTTGATGGGATACAAAGCGATCGAAGAATTGTGCCGATTCTGCCGTAAGGACGCCGTGGCCTTGCCGCTGCAGGGGATGGGATCGTTCACGCTGGCGTGCGTCGTCATCGATAAGGATAACCTCGCTCAATTTCGCGAAGACGCTGCCAAACGCCTTCCGAAGAAGGTTGAAAAGTGACTAACGGGGCGATGCGCGGAGCCAGGTTGCGAGGCGCCGCATGCCTTCGGCGGTGGAAACGGCCGCTTCGTAGCCGAAGTCGCGACGCGCGGCGGAGACGTCGTACCAGTGCGACTTCGCCAGTTGTGCGGCGAGAAACCGCGTCATTGGCGGCTCCACAAAGCCGCGACCGGTGGTCGCGCTTTTTGGAAGCACACGAAACGCCCATTCACAGGCCGCTCCCAGGCGCCGCGCCGCCGAATAGGAAATCGACTTCCGCACTGGCGGCAACCCGGCCAGCGCCAACACCTCGTCGATCCACTGCCAGCAGTTCACGCTGCGGCCCTGGCTAATAAAGTACGCCTTGCCGGCGACCGGCGAATCGGTCGAAGCCAGCGCGTCGGCGGCTTGCAGGTGGGCGTCGGCGGCGTTTTCGACATAGGTGATATCAACGTGATTGCTGCCATCGCCTACGCGGCGGAGACGACCAGCGCGAGCGCGGTCGATCAGCCGCGGAATAAGATGGTTGTCCCGCGGACCCCAAATCAAATGCGGGCGGATGGCGCAGGTGCGAAGATTATCCTCGTTGGCGTTGGCGCCAAGCACGGCTTGCTCGGCCAGCGCCTTGCTCATGGAATAGTGGGCGTTGTGCGCCTTCATCCAATGAAATTCGTACGGCGTCGATTCGTTCACGCCGCATTGGTCCCGGCCCGCGAAGGCAACGCTGGGGCTACTGGTGAGGACGAGCCGCGCGACTCCCTGTTCGCGACAGGCGAGCAACACGTTTTCCGTGCCGCGGACGTTCACGCGCTCGTAGGGACGCCAGTCGACGCTGATGCCGGCCAACGCGGCGACGTGAAAGACGCAGTCGACGCCTTCGCATGCTCGCAACACCGCAGCGCGATCGGCAATGTCGCCGCGCAGCACCTCGACGCCCATTGCTTCTAGCTCGGAATAAGTCCCGCGGCCGAAACTGCGGATGCGATCGCCCCGAGCGACAAGTTGCTCGACGATATAACGGCCGAGGAATCCACCGCCGCCGGTGACTAGTGCGTGCATGGCAATCGCGGGGACTTAATGACCAGCGGCCGGTGGTTTGGCGGAGAGAACATAGGGGTTCGTCGGATGAGGTCGCAGCTTATGGTCTGCGATTGTATCTGATGCCCAAGCGGCCAGTTGCTCGCGGTTGATCTTGGCATTGTGCCGTACGTCGACCGGGAGCGACGGGTGCAGCAAGAACTGTCCGATGGAGGCGGTATGTGGATACTCGACGCCGAGTTCGAGCAATTCCGCGACGAGTTGCTCCCACGCGATAAGCTCGCGGTCCGCGAGTTTCCCGGTTCGCCTTCCCGTGAGTTGCGGATGCATCGACTCGACGACCACGACGGGCGCTGCGCATCCTTTTGCGCCGTCGCCGACTATTGCGCAACGACGAACGGCCGGATGCCGATTAAAAACCGCTTCGCAGCACTCGGTGTAGAGCGTATCGCGACAAGTTACGACCCGCTGCGACTTGCGACCGCAGTACCAGAAGCGGCCAGCGTCGTCGAGGTAGCCGACGTCGCCCATGCGATGCCAGCTTGCATCGCCGTCGCGGATTTTGGCGAGCGAGTTTGCCGGCGAGCGGAGGGCGCGAGCCCCCTGCTTTGTCGCGGCGTCCAGGGGGCCGACGCCCTCCGCTCGCCTCGTAAAATCTACCATGTACTGCGGCGAAACCTGCGGACCGCGCACGATCAGCTCGCCGATCTCGCCGGCGGGTAATTCTTCGGCGTCGTCGATCGTCGCGATCAGCTCGTCGTTGATGCGGATGACCCGCCACTCGATCGTGTCGAACCGGCGGCCGACGCACACGCCGGCGCCTTCATTGGTTTCGGCCGCGGTTTCGTCGAGCACTTCGCGGGCCTCGATCGTCGCCACGGGGAGCGCCTCGGTGGCTCCGTAGGGCGTGTGCATTTGGGCGTCGGGATGAACCATGGCAAGCGTGCGCCGCAAGACGTTTGCCGGCACCGGAGCGCCGCAGGACAAGACTTTGCGGAGCGTGGGGATCGAATCGCCGGTCGTCTCGCAATGGCGGCTTAGAGTATCCCACACGGCCGGGGAGGCGAACGCCTGCGTCACCTGCCAGTCGTTCGCGGCGGTTAGCAGTTTTCGCGGGTCGGCAGCCGCGGGGCGCGAGAAGTCCATCTCGGGAAACACCGTCGTCACGCCCATTGCGGAATTGAACAGGCCAAAGAGTGCGAAGCACGCGAGATCGACGACGCCGGGCCGCAGATCGTACGCCCGTTGAATCTCGCTGGCTTGCGTATCGAACATGCGGTGCGTGTAGAGGACGCCCTTGGGCGGGCCGGTGCTGCCGGAGGTGAAGATGATGGCCGCGGGGTCATCGGCATACGTCGTAGGTAGAACAGCAGTGCTCTGTCGACCGCGTTTGAGTAGCTGAGCGTAGGTGGCGCCGCCCCAGTACCAGCGGCGGCCGACGGTCACATTCAATCGCGCTTCCGGGAATCGCCGCCGCAGCACGGATCGCACCGCTTGCGCGGCGCTGACTGCGACGAATCCATTGGGATCGGTCGCCGCGACGCAATTCACTAAATGCTTTCGACCCATGCCTGGGTCGACGAGCACCGTCACGGCGCCGCAGCGAAGCAAGGCGAACACGAGCCTGACGAACTCGCCCCCCGGCTTCACCAAGAGCACGATCCGCACGCCGGGAGCGACGCCCAGATCGACTAGCCCACGGGCCAGCGCGTTCGCATCGTCGTCGAGCTGCCGGAAGGTGCAGGTCGCGTAGCCGCCGGGCGCCGCACTGGCGACCGCCACCACGTCGGGCATCGTCCGGGCGGTCGCCGCGAGTCGGTCGGCGACATTGGTGCGTGCGGAGGGCATTCCGTGATTCTCGCCGACCGCGGCGGGACGCGGAAGTGGACCGCAACCGGTAGCTGGCCTCTGTGAGGCCGGAATCTAGTAAGGGTCGCCGGGGTCACAGACCCCGGCGACGCTGGAGATTTTAGCGGCGGATGGCTTCGGAAATGTCCGCCTGGTTTGCGGCGGCGAGGGCTTTGCCGTTCACATACGCCCGAAGCTTGGTTTCCTCGAACGTGCCGTAGGGCACGATCAGGCCTTCGTCGTAGGCGAGCTGGTCGGAGTAGCCGGGCAGGAGAACGCGGTAGTCGTACACGAGCCGATTCGGCTTGATGCGATTGATGTGGTCGACCAGGTTCGTGGTGCAGTTGTTGCGGAACGTCTCGTAGAACTCGGGGCGGCTCGCGAGCTGGTTCGTCCTGGCCAGCACATCGATCAGTAGCAGCCGGGCTTGGTCGGGTGTGGCGGTGGTGCGGTAGCGGTAGACGTCCTCGCCGCGGTGATTGGTGCGGAGCTGCACCACGTCTCGTTCGTCGGCCAGGACGTACATCAGCTCATACTGGCGTGCCGAACCCTTCCACGCGGCGTACGTCTCGCCCTGCTCTTTGCGGATTTCAATGCTGACGGCGAGGTACTGCGGCGGCCCGTCCGGCGGGGCGAACTCGAAGCTGAGCATGGTATGCGCCAGCCGCGGCGTGTCCGCGAAGGGGGCCATGAAGAAGTCGACCGCCTGCAACTGTCTGAGGTCGTAGGTGCGGTCTTCGTGCTCTACGACGAACGTGTCCGTATCGAAGTAGCGACAATGGCGGACGTTGCGGGCGACGATTTGGTTGCCGCGGAATTCGGCGTAAGGAAGCACGGCCTGATCGTCTTCCCATGAGCGAACGTTGGACGGCGCGGACATTTTAGTCAGCGTCGAGCAGCCGCCGGCGACGGTCAGGGTGCAGAGGATGAGCGATGCGGCGCAGCGCATGCGGCGGTTCTTGCCGTGGAGATGAGCGAGGAGAAAAGCGGCGAAGTCTAGCCGGAGGCGCGTGTTGCCAGCAAGATTGGATGCCGTCGGCACGCTAGCAGCGCAGATGATCTGTGGGAGGCGTCTCTGACGCCGATTACGGCTCCCAACTCAAAACGTGTCGCCATTTTTTGATGTAACGTCACATCGGCGTCGGAGACGCCTCCCACAATCGGTTAGGAGTGCGGCCGATCGCAAGTTAGAGCCGGCAGTTGCTGATCGCCGTTTCGAGAATCGCCGTGGCGCCGAGTTGCTCGAGCCGCTCCATGATGTCGATCACCTCGCCGCGTTTGACCATCGCGCGCACGGCGTACCAGCCGTGCTGTTCCAGGCGGTTGATCGTCGGCGAGTTGAAGCCCGGGGTGATTTGCTCGGCGTCGGCCAACTTTTCCTCGGAGACGTTGTATTCCAGCATCGACCAGGCGCGGGCGATGACCACGCCTTCGAGTCGGCGGCAGACGCGGTCGGCGATGGGGCCGTGCGGAGTCGCCGGGTTTTGGACGAGCACCGTCTCGTAGCGGCCAAGCTCCGCGAGGACATGCAGGCGATTCGCGGCGAGCGTGCTGCCGGTCTCCACAAGATCGACGATGGCGTCGGCGACGCCCAGCGCTATCATGACTTCGACCGAACCGGTGAGGCGGACGATGTGCGGCACGGCTTTGTGCTGGGCGAGAAAACCGTTGGTGATCTGCGGGAAGCTGGTGGCGACGCGTTTACCGTCCAAGTCGGCGGGGCGCTTCACCGTGCTATCGTCGGGCACGCAGAGGGCGAGCCGGCAATTGCCCACGCCGAGCTTGAGGCGATTGGTGACGACCGCGCCGCATTCGGCGACGAGGTCGCTGCCGGTGATCCCCAGGTCGATGGCGCCCTCGGCGCAGAGCACTGGGATGTCGTCGGTGCGTAGGAACGTCACGTCGATCGGCATGTCGCGCACGCGCGCGAAGAGACTACGATCCTGCCGGCGGAAGCTGAGGCCCGCTTCGGTGAGCAGCTCGCTGGAAATCTCGGAGAGGCGTCCCTTGCTGGGAATGCCAATGCGTAGGTTTTCTGCCATGGGCAGTGGGCAGCGGGCAGTAGGCAGTAGGCAGTAAGAAAGAAAATCTGGCGTTCTTTCCTTCACTGCCTACTGCCCACTGCCCACTGCCTACTATTCCTTTCGTGCTCGGGACGCTTTCTCTTGCAGACCGGACATGTTGAAGCGGCGGGCGAGTTCAGTTTCGACTTCTTCTAATTTCACGCCGCGCTCGGCCAGCAGGACCATGAGGTGGTAGATCAGGTCGGCGGCTTCGCAGAGGGTGTGTTGGCGGCCGGTTTCGCCGGGTTCGGCGGCGGCTTCGATCACTTCGGCGGCTTCTTCGGTGATTTTAAGGGCGATCTTCGCTAAGCCGCCAGCGAGGAGCTTGGCCGTGTAGGAGGTGTCTGGGGTGGCGGCGGCCTTGCGCTCGGCGATGGTTTGTTCGAGTTGGTCGAGCGGTCGCATGGCAGTTGAATGAGCGAGTTCGGTGGGCATGCGACCCGGTTCCCAGATCGACGCCGATCACGCACAATGAAGGCCGTAAGTGCTTGGTAAACCTACAGTTTAAGCCGCTTGAGAGGGTGAAGCAACTGCCGTGTCCGTCGAGCTACCTGCCCAGGATTGTTGGTTTCTGACCGGCGTGACCGCGACCGGGAAGACGCGGATTGCGCTGGCGCTCGCGCAAACGCTGGGCGCCGAGATCATTTCGCTCGACTCGATGGCGATTTATCGCGGAATGGACGTCGGCACCGCGAAGCCGACGGCGGAGCAGCAGGCGGTCGTGCCGCACCATCTGATCGACATTGTCGATCTGGGGGAGGATTTCAGCGTCGCGCAGTATGTCGACGCGGCACATGCGACGATCGCCGAAATTCGCGGGCGAGGGCGGGAGGTGCTGTTCGTGGGCGGGACGCCGCTGTACCTCAAGGCACTGCTGCGCGGGCTGTTCCATGGTCCGCCGGCTAATTGGAATTTACGGAAGGAGCTTGAGGCCGAGGCGGCTGAGGTGGGGAGCGAAGCCCTACACGCGCGGCTGGAGCAGATCGATCCGGTCGCGGCGTCGGCGATTCATCCGCGCGACAAGCGGCGACTGATTCGCGCGATTGAGGTGTATCGTGCGACCGGCCAGCCGATCAGCCATCAGCAGTTGCAGTTCGACGACGGGCAGACGGCCCAGCAGTGCCGTGTGTTCGTCTTGAGGCGGCCGCGGCTGGAACAGAATGCGCGGATTGATGAGCGGGTCGAGGAGATGCTCGAGCGCGGGCTGGTGGACGAGGTGCGCCGGCTGACCGCTGACGGACGAACGTTAGGCCGCACGGCGGCGCAAGCGGTGGGGTACCACGAGGTGATGGAGCATCTTGCGGGGCGACTCGACTGGGCGTCGATGACGTCGCGGATCAAAACACGGACGCGGCAATTTGCGAAACGGCAGGGCGTTTGGTTTCGGAGTTTGTCGGAATGCCGCTTTGTGGACATCGAGGGCGAGGTGGCTGCGGAAGCGTTGGCGAGAGAAATCGCGGACGCTGGCCGGGTGCTGAAATGAAGTGTTTGACGAGCCCACCAGTGAACTCGCGTCCACCACTAGGTGCCCTCACTCCCCAATAATCTTCACCAGCACCCGCTTCCGCCGGTTGCCGTCGAACTCGTAGTAAAAAATGTGCTCCCACGGCCCGAGGTGGAGCCTGCATTCGGTGATCGCCACCACCACCTCGCGGCCCATAATCTGCCGCTTGTGATGCGCGTCGGCATTGTCCTCGCCCGTGCGATTGTGGTGATACCGCTCGGGCGAAGGATCGAACGGCGCCAACTCTTCGAGCCACTTGTCGTAGTCGCGATGCAGCCCCGGTTCGTTGTCGTTGATGAACACGCTGGCAGTTATATGCATCGCGTTAACAAGGCACAGCCCCTCGCGCATCCTGCTCTCAGCGACCAGTCGCTCAACGTCGTCATGGATCGAGACAATAGCCCGCCGTTTGGGCACGTTCATCCATAATTCTCTTGTCAGTGATTTCACAATTCCGCGATCTCGCTTTGCAGTTTTCTTGTTGGTGGCTCTGTTGATCGATGTTACAATCCCATTATGCAAGTTCAAGGACACGTTCAAAATGGGCTGGCTGTCCCCGATGGAGCCGTCGCCTTGCCCGAAGGCGCCGAAGTCCTCATCGTTGTGACCTCCCGCCCCGTAGCGGCCTCCGAGACTATGTCGGCGGAAGAGCTATCGCGATATCGAGATGCGTTAGCGGGCTTGAAGGCCGTTCCTAATGAGAACCCCGGTGATTCGTTCAGCGGCGCCGACCACGACCAGGAATTGTACGGCGCCTGCGAATGATCTTTGTCGACACCGGCGTCTGGTTCGCCCTCTTTGTGCCGGATGACTCTGAGCACGTGCGAATCGACGCTTGGTTCGCAGCCAATGGCGACCCGCTTCTCACGACCGATTTTTGCGTGGACGAGACATTAACATTGCTAGTCGCCCGCAAGCGCCCGATGCTTGCCGTCGAAGCGGGAACGCAATTCTTCGCCGAAAAGCTCGCCCGACTTCATTTTGTCTCCCGTCCGCAGATCGAGCGAGCGTGGATTCTGTTCCAGCAGCGCGCCGCCGTCGGATGGAGCTTCACCGACTGCACGAGCAAGATCGTGATCGA
>JBGSYU010000417.1:0-10664 GCA_041750715.1 Lacipirellula sp. | reverse complement strand
CCGAGTGCGTGCCATTGTCGATTAGCACGCCGCCGCCGCTGATCGAACGATCGCTGTTCCAGCGGCTTTGCATATCGACCCGCGAGGTGAATGCGTTCTCGAACAACACGACGTCGCCGATCGTGCCGGAAGCCACGATCGCTTTGGCCTCGACCACGTCGCGCGCGTAACGGAATTTCGATGCCATCTTCAGCGTGGCGGCGGACCGTTGCGCCGCCGCGACCATCGTGCGCGCCTCGTCGGGGCTGATGGCGAGCGGCTTTTCGCACAGCACGTGCACGCCTTCGCCGAGCAGCCAGCAAGCAATTTCCGGATGCGTGACCGGGGGAGTGCAGATAACGACGGCATCGCAAGTGGTTGCCTCGCACATCTCTCGGTACGACGTGAACGCCGGGCAGTGCATGCGTTCCGCCAATGCCGTCGCAGCTTCGTCGCGCACGTCGGCCACGCCCACGAGCTCGGCAGTTGTGGATTGAGAAAACGCCTGACCGTAGGTATGGGCGATCGCCCCGGCGCCAATTAAACCAAATCGCATCTTGGTGCTCGTCATGCTGCAACCCTCCGAAGTTCGTCCGCACTGGCGGTGATTGAATCGGCGATGTATCGGACGTGTTCGCTCGTGTATTTCTCGTTCCACGGCAGCACGAGAATCGTGCTGAGGCCCTCATAGGCGCCCGCAAACCACTCACGACGATACTCCACCGCCTCGGCACGGGCCGCGGTAAATGGCCAGCGACTCTTGCCGAACGTGCGTTGGCTGCGGAACACTTCGCATTCGAACGCCGGCTTTTGGATGTAGCGCGGCGCCGAAAAAATGCCGCGTTTCTTAAGCGCTGCGCCGAGAGCCACCGTGCCGCCGGCGATGACGGCCGGGTCGACGTGTACGCAGTATTTCCAGTACGTGTGTACGTCGCACGGTTGAATGTGCGGCGTGGCGATGCCCGGGACGTCGACAAGCGCCGTCGTAAGCTCCTCCGCCAGCGCGATGCGACGATCGACCACCTCCTCAAGCTTCTCAAGCTGGGCGACGGCGACGGCGCCTTGCAACTCGGTCATGCGGTAGTTGAGCGCCAGGAAATAGTGGTCTGGCGCCGGGTCGCCGTAGCCCCAGGCTTTGTTGATGAACAGGAACATCCGTCGCGCGTAGTCGGCGTTGTTCGTGACCATCAGCCCGCCTTCGCCGGTGGTGATGTGCTTGCCTTGTTGCAGGCTGAAGCAGCCGATGTCGCCGATGGCGCCTACCGTTTGGCCTTGATGACGAGCCAGGAACGCTTGAGCGCAATCTTCGATCACCGGAATGCCGCGCCCGCGGCAAAGCTCCATGATGCCCGTCATGTCGCACGGATTGCCAAAGAGATGCGTGACGACGACGGCTTTGGTCCGCGGGCTGAGCGCTCGATCGATCGACGCGGCGGTAACGTTGCAGGTGCTCGGATCGACGTCGGCGAAAACGGGGATCGCTCCCTGATACAGAATCGGCGTGAGCGCCCCCATGTCCGTGATCGGCGTGGTGACGATCTCGTCGCCCGGCTCGGGATCGACGGCCGCGACGGCACAATGAATCGCGGCGGTGCCGTGCGAGCAGGCGTAGGCGAAGCGAGTCTCCAGCATTTCGCTCCAGCGGGTTTCAAGCTGTTTGACGAACGCGCCCTTGGTGCTGGTGAGCGTCCCGCTGCGAATCGCCTCGGCAAGCGCCGCGATCTCATCGTCACCGAGCGTGCGACCGCTGGCGTCTTGATCGGAGGGCAACGAAATGGGCGGCGAGGCGATCGTATTGATACTCATGGGTGAATCCTCAGATGATGATGCGTCGATAAAATCTTCGCTGCGGCTACGGCTCGTTTGAAAACAGCTTGGCTGGCCTCGGTGAGGCCACCCTTTCGTCGACGCTTCCGGGCGCGCAGTTTCCGGCTGCAACCCCGTTCGAGGGTCTCCCCCTTGGTTTACGGCGACATGGTCTGGCAAACAGTCGCGTCGAGGCGGCGCGAGCCAGCAGCCCCAGGTGGGCGAGGGTCGCCTGTGCCACGCGCATTTTCGATTGTCCGACACGGCGGGTTTTGAGGATTGCCGGATGTTCGACAATACGGCCGCCGCGACGATCTAGATTCCACAATAGTTCGACGATGCCCACAAATCCCGGATTTCCGACGGATAGGTCCACAATCGAGTCTCGCCAGGCGACCCGCACGCAACTCGTGTAGGTGTAGAGCTTGTTTCGCATCAACACGCGGTACAACCGCGAGGCGCCGCGCGACATGTGCAGCCGCCACGCCGGTACGCTTTCGACGCCGCCGTCGGGGTGGTACGGCGACGCGACGACCAGATCGACGTCGCCGGTTAACAACCGCAGCATGGGCTCTAAAATAAGCGGATCGTAGGTGCAGTCGGCGTCGATCGAGGCGACGATCTCAGCGTCGGCATGGCCGATCCCGGTGGCAATCGCACTCGCGATGCCGCGCCGAACTTCGTGGCGGTGGATCGTCGCGCCGTCGCACTGCCCGAACAGTTCGTTCATCGCCGACGCCGTGTCGTCTGTGCTGCCGTCGTCGATGAGCAATACCGCCAAATCGAACTGCTCGACGAGCGCCCATCGCAAGCGGTCGATCGCCAGTTTCAGATGGGGCAGCGCGGCCGCCTCGTTGTGGCAGGGAACGATCAGCGCAACCTTCCGGCGAACGACGCTCCCTTTCGCACTGGAAGCGCGGCTCGGCGGCGGGGCGGGGGCGGGTGACACGCTGCTCATGCGCGGAATAAACTTGGCTAGGCGCGCTTGGCCTATCGAGGGTTCGAGGGCGCGGCTTCACTATGCCGAGCCAATTGAAAGACCGGTGACGGTAGGGAATCGCTTCCGCTGCCGTTCCGCTCCGCCAGAGGTTCCATCCGCCTTGGATTCTCGCGATATTGGGCGACTAGCGCCACGCCTATTCCTCCCAGCGTCGACAGGACGAAGCCCAGCATCAACGTTACGATGGGCTGAGGACTAACCGGCGTCTCGCTGACCGTGGGAGGTTGCATGACGTTAAGGCTCGATATCTTGGCGTTTTCAAGCTCTTGATTAATCCGCGCCTCTTCTAGGTTTTCCGCGTACCTTCGGTAATTCGTTTGAGCCAGTTCGATCTCGCGCTCCAGATGATGAATCTCGAGCTCCGAGTCGTTGAGATTTTCAAGTTCTTTCTCAACGGCGGCGATCGAGGCGTCCAACGACTGGGTCCGGGCCGTAATCGCCGAGAGCGACGCCTGGCGCGCTTGCACGGCCAGTTCCGCCTCCTGGTACGTCCGATTGACCCCGAGCGTCACTTGATCCGGCGAGTCCTCAAGCTCAAAAATTCGGCGAGCCTCGCCAAGCTGGCCGCGAATGTGGACGAGCTGCGGGTGGTCGGCCGTCAGCTTCGCCGACAACCCTTGTTCCTTCACTTCTAGATCGTATAGTTTTTCGCGGAGCGACTGGCTGGCGGTTTGCGGCAAGCCGGTCGCGCGCTCGCTGACAATCATGACGGGCGAGGTCGTAAGATCGTGACGGCGATCGGCTAACTCCGCATGGGCCGCGTCCCGTTCGGCCGTCGCTCGAACGAGGTCGGCCCGTAACGCATCAATTAGTTGAAGTTTGAGCGTGCGTTGAATCGCCAGGTCGGGAAGGCCGGTCGTCGTCTTCAAATCGCGGAGCTGATGTTCGAGCTGAGCGAGGTTCGCTCGCAGAAGATCCGACTGCTCGACGAAGAACTCTTGGGAACCGAGGGTGCGATGAGTCCGCAGATGCTCGTTGCGAGCGCACTCCAGCAATACGTCGATCACGTCCCGCGAAAGCTGCGGGTCTTTAGATTCGTACGAGACCGTGACGATGCTAGTCTTGTTCGTGGAAGAGACGCCCAGGCTCTTCCGCAATACCTTGACGGCCTTGTCTCGCAGGCTATAGACCCGCAATGGATTGAGATTGTACGCGTCGAGGCCAGATAAGAATTGATTGGCCGAGAACCCCGACGGCTTCGTTGGCTTCTCGAGAATGACGTTCGCGCCGAAACGGTCGACGACTTGCTCCGCCAGTAGCCGGCTCGCGAGCAGCTCTTCGACGGCATGCACCTCGCTCTCGCGACTCTCAGCGATGGACACGAGTTGACCCGTCGTGGCCGTGGGGTCCAGCGATACGCTTTCCCTGCCAAGCCGTACGAAGAGCTTGGCTTCCGATTGATACGTTCTGGGCGCGAGGGACAGGTAAGCCAGCGTCAATGCCAGTCCAGCAAGCCAGACGACCAAGAGTTTCTTCTTGTGCCGCCAGCAGAACTGGCCAATGCTACGCGACTCGCCGTCGATGTCATTGAGATTTTGCATAATCGGCAGAACTTCTGATGGCCGCCCACTTTAAGGAAATGCGCTCGACCTATACGGCTAATAGCCAGTCACCCCATCGCAATGCAGGATGATGTTGAACCCTGAGGGTCGCGCTAGCTACCAATTGCTATAGATTAACTATGCCCCCCATTCTAACAAGCCGGTGCGCTACATTTCCAGCGCGCAGCGACTTTTAAAAATTAGCCGGTTCGCGACCGCATGGAAAACGCGGTTTTCGGGGCCATAGGCGTCGTGCAGCGTGGCCATCGCCCTAAAGAATCCGGACGAGCGGCCGGCCGAGATGTCGCCCAGTCGACAAATTGGCTTAGCATTCGGCCCGGCTTTTTAGCGGGGAGCCGTCAACCGCGGATGCGAAAATCGCTGCGGGGATAGCGTCAAGCATGGCAACATTTTGGAAATGATACAGTGTGCCCTTGTCACCCCGAGGGGTCCGGCTAGATTCCTCGGCCTACCTCGGAATGACAGTTTGGGCGGTCCGAGCAATTGGTATCACGACCAACGTTGTCTAATTCACCCGTCGCAAAACGCCACGGGGCACGCTCTCAAACTGTTGAGGCGCGGCGATTTCCTCGAATAAAATAGGACGATTTCTGCCAGAAGTCAGACTGGCATCTACCGCTTCAGGACCGCATTTCGGTGCCGAAGGGCCTGCAGAAAAACAAGTGGCCAAGGCGGGACTCGAACCCGCACGGGGGCTGCCCCCCACTGGATTTTAAGTCCAGAGCGTCTGCCAATTCCGCCACTCGGCCGTTCGCGCCTGCGATTGTGCGCAGGCGGGCAATCGCATTTAAGCATTGGCGCCGGTTGGGCACAAGGCGATCGATTCGCGCGCGCTTTGTGCCGGGCGCCGTCGGCCGTTAGACTAATCGCCACTCACGCATTTCTCACCGAATAATCGGCCTGCTTCATGCCTACGTTCCCGATCACTAGCGGCGTTGGAATCTTGGCCGTGTTGTGCGGCGTTTGTGCGTTTTTCTTTTGGATCGAGCGGGCGACGCGGTGGACGATCTTTCAGTACCTGCCGCCGCTGGTGTTCATCTACCTCACTCCGGTGTTGCTGGCCAATGGAGGAGTGATTCCCGTGAAGGCGCCGATCTACGACGACTTGAGCAAGCCGCTGCTCTCGATGATGTTGACGCTGATGCTCCTGAATGTGGATGTCGCGGGCGCCTTTAAGGTGCTGGGCCGCGGAGTCGTGGTCATGCTGTTGGGAACCGTCGGCGTTATTCTTGGGGCGGCCGCCGGAGCATCCGTTGTTAAGGCGTATTTAGGTCCCACGGCGTGGAAGGCGTTTGGCTCGCTGACGGGAAGTTGGGTCGGCGGCACCGGCAATATGTTCGCGGTGGCCGACATGATCGAGGCTACCGATGAGCGGTCGCTCGCCGTGCTGGCAGATACGTCGATTCTACTAGTCTGGCTGCCGCTGTTGTTGGCGTCGAAGCGGTTCACGGGTTGGTTCGACCGGTTCGCCAAGGTGGACGCCGATCGGGTGGCCCGCATGGATCGAGCGGCCGAGGCTCATCGCGAGGAAAAGGTTGCTCCTTCGTACCGGGACTTTATTTACTTACTGTTCGTCTCACTATCGGTCGCGGCGGCGGCCGATTGGATGTCCGGGCGCCTGCCGTTGATCCCGAATTTCGCCACGGCGAGCACCTGGCGAATCTTGCTGGTGACGACGATCGGCATTGCGTTGTCGTTCACTCCGTTGCGGCGAATCCCTAGTAGCCGCGAGTTGGGGATGGCGCTGATTTTTTTGTTCATGGCCCAGACCGGTGCGACGGCGGACCTGTCGATGCTCGCCGATCAAGCAGGTCCATTCTTGCTGGGCGCCTTAATTTGCATCTTCGTCCACGGGGCGTTTTGCGTGATCGGCGCCAAGTTGCTGCATGTCGACATTCATACAACGGCAATTGCCAGTGCGGCGAACATTGGCGGCGTCGCGACGGCGACCGTGGTAGCCGAGCATCACAAGCCGAGCCTAACGGGCGCGGCGATATTGATGGCGCTGCTGGGATACGCGTTTGGGAATTACGCGGGTTACTTCGCCGGGGTGTTGTGCCGGTATGTGATGTCGTGACGCGGGCTCTTGCAGCCCCGGCCTCTGGCCGGGGGTGGCTCGCGTTACGGAAAACTATTCCGCTCGCAACGCGACCCCCGGCCAGAGGCCGGGGCTACAGGCACGTTTTCGCCACATGATCCGTCGAAGAGGTAAACCTTACACCTGGTCTGGCCGTTCCATCAGCGGCTGGCCGGCGCCGACGGCGATGCGGTTGATCGCGTTGAGGTACGCCAACGCGCTAGCTTCAAGCGTGTCGGTCGAGGCGCCGCGGCCGCGGTAGAGTTGGTTGTTCTGTTCGAGTTCCACCACCGATTCGGCCACGGCGTCTTTGCCGCGGGTGGCGCTTTGAACGCGGTAGTCGCGAACGACGGCGGGCGTCTCGGTGAGCTCTTCGATGCCGCGGAACAGAGCGTCGAGCGGGCCGTCGCCCTCGCTCACGGTGGCCGTGGCCTTCTCGCCGCCGCGAGAAAGCGTGAGCGCTACCGATGGCGCCTCGCCGCTGGCGGCTTGCACTTTGTAGCTGACGAACTGCCACTGATCGAACATCTCAGTGCCTTTCTGCTCGATCAACGCCGCGATATCGCCGTCGTAAATCTCCTTCTTTTTGTCGGCAAGCTTTTTGAAGTCGGCGAAGACCGCGTCGAGCTGCTCGGGCGTGAGGTGGAAGCCGAGCGCCTTGGCCCGGTCCGCTAAAGCGGCCCGGCCGGAGTGTTTGCCGAGCACCAGGTCGGTCTGCGTGAAGCCGACGTCTTCGGGCCGCATGATTTCGTAGGTCGACCGCTCCTTGAGCATGCCGTCCTGATGGATGCCGGCCTCATGGGCGAAGGCGTTGCGGCCGACGATCGCCTTATTTCGCTGGACGACCATGCCGGTGATGCCGGAGACGAGTCGGCTAGTGGGAACGAGCCGCTGCGTGTTGATGCGCGTCGTGGCCTTGTAATAATCGTGTCGTGTGCGAAGGGCCATGACGACTTCTTCGAGTGAGCAGTTGCCGGCACGTTCCCCCAGGCCGTTGATGGTGCACTCGATTTGCCGGGCGCCGTTCTCGACGGCGGACAGGCTGTTGGCGACGGCGAGGCCGAGGTCGTTGTGGCAGTGAACGCTGATGATCGCGCGGTCGATGTTCGGCACGCGATTGACGAGATTCTCGATCACGTTGCCGTAATGGGCGGGCGTGGCGTAGCCGACGGTGTCGGGGATGTTCACCGTCGTCGCGCCGGCGTCGATGGCGGCTTCGACGACGCGGCAGAGAAAGTCGGGCTCCGTGCGGGCGGCGTCTTCGGGCGAGAACTCGATATTGTCGCAGTAGCCGCGAGCGCGCTTCACCCCCGCGACGGCTCGCGTGACGATTTCGTTCATATCCATGCGAAGCTTGAACTCGCGATGGATGGCGCTGGTGGCGAGGAAGACGTGGATCCGAGCGTCGGGAGCGTCCTTGAGGGCCTCGGCGGCGCGATCGATGTCTTTGTCGTTGCACCGGGCGAGACCGCAGATGGTGGCGCCGCGCACCGTGCGCGCGATCCGCTGGACCGAATCGAAGTCGCCAGGCGAGGCGATCGGAAAGCCGGCTTCGATGACGTCGACGCCGAGGTCCACCAGCGCTTGGGCGACTTCAAGCTTCTCCTCATGATCCATGCTACACCCGGGCGACTGTTCGCCATCGCGGAGGGTGGTGTCGAAGATGATGATGCGGGCGTTGTCGGTGGTAGACATTGAATTGGCAAGTGAGTAAAGGTGCGTAACTGAATTTCAGCCCCGGGCTCTGCCCGGGGGTTCCTTTAATGCGGCGTCCACTCTGCTCCGACCCCCGGCCAGAGGCCGGGGCTACAAATGACAACAAAAAAACCCCGAAGCCGCGAGGCTTCAGGGTTTGTTGTTTACGTCGAACAAAGCGGCAAACGAACCCTAAGCCTCGCTCTCGGCGAGCAGTGGTAGGGGCAGGCTTAGGAGGTTATTGGCGACCATGATTCCGTTCTAGCTGACGCGGTTGTCGGGGTCAAGGTTCGGCGCCAGCAGGTATTAAGTCGGGCGGAGCCCCGTTTGTAGGCAGGTTAGGCGGTGGGAGCGCGGCGGGAGACTAGCGATACGCCCACGCAGAGGAACACCGCTCCTATTCCCATTCCCACGGCAACAACGGCGACGTTTTCCCAGTTATCTACAAAGGCTTCCTGAAACCAGAGAACCGGGCTGTAGTCTACGTCCCGAAATAGGACGAGGTGGCATACAAAGATCCATGCGAAGATTGCTAACGAGAACAGCAATGAGAGTGCGCCTAGTATGATTCTCATGTGGAAAGTCTAACGGCGAAAGTCGATACCCCAAACACCAGAATCTGCCTATCGAGCCTATCGGGCCATAAAAAACCTCGCACTCGTCCCGCCGGGGGCGATGCCGAATTCCACTCGTTTGGCGCACCGCGGGCAATGGCCGATGTAGGCCGTGCCGGACCGATTCACGTAGACGCGCGAATACGCCTCGCAACAGGCGAAGTGAACGCCTAAGAATCGCGACGCCTCATGGCGTACGTCGGCAACGACGGCGGGCGGTGCGGGAGCTGGGCAGGAGAGATCGAGCAAGCGGCCGGTCATGGCTTACACCCATATAGCCCGGCCATCCTGGCAGGGCGAAATTCCGCCAGGCCAGGATGGCCCGGCTATGTAGTCCACGCACGAGAATAGGGCATCTTGCCGGAAGCGAGAACATCAGGTTCCAACGCTAGCGTGCGTCGCTCCGCCTTGCCCTGATAGCGCCCGTTCCGTACCATCCGCGGCCCAAATGACCCGGCTTGCCGCTTAGCGACTTTCAACGCCGCAGAGTTTACGGAATCGGTCCATCAATGCTCCTTGATTTCGAAATCACGCACTCCACTCGCCAATGCGCCGCCAGCGGGCGAACCCTCGCGCCGGGCGAACCGTACTTCTCGACGTTGCACATGGAAAACGGCGCGCCGGTGCGGAAAGATTTCTCCGCTGCCGAGTGGCGAGGGGCGCCCGAAGGCGCGATCGCGTGGTGGAAGTCACGAGTGGGCGTCACCGACTCATCGAAGCCCAAGCTCGCGCCGCAAGACGTGCTGCTGAACCTGTTCACCGAACTGGCCGATCGGCCGAATGATTTGGAGTTTCGCTATGTTCTGGGGTTGCTGCTCGTGCGGCGGCGGATCGTAAAGCTCAACGAAACTCGTCGCGACGAACTAGGCGAGCTTCTGGTGCTCGATTGCCCGCGACGCAACGAGCAGTACGAACTGCGCGTGGCGACGCCCGATCCGGCGCGGACGGAGCAACTTCAGCAGCGGATGATCGAACTGCTCTACGGCGGCGAGTAGGCGAGAGGAGTAAGGAATGCTGAACGCTGAATGCGGAACGGCGACACGTTGCGGCGGATTTGCTATTCGCTTGGGTCTGTTGGTCGCAACGGTATTCTGCACTACCGGCGCGTCGTGTACGCGGTCGCTGCGGAGCCCGTTCGCGGCTTGGGCGCCGCCCGCACCGGAGGTGTTGGCTACCGGCTCATCGCTCGATCAGGTGATTGCCGCGGTGAATCAGAATGCCGCTCGCGTCAACAGCTACCAATCGAACAACGCGTCGATTACCATCCCCGGGATGCCGGGGATTCCGCTGTTAGGCGGTAAGATTGCAGCGCAACGGCCCGGACGCATTCACCTCGTTGCATCGACGGCGTTAACGGGAACCGAGTTCGACCTAGGCGCCAACGACGAACTCTTCTGGTTCTGGGTCAAGCGGAACGAGCCGCCGGCGTTGTACTTCTCGCGGCACGATCAGTTCTGCGGCAGCGCGGCCCAGCAGATGATGCCGATCGAGCCGCAGTGGCTGCTCGATGCGCTCGGCTTCGTCGAGTTCCGGCCGTCGGATCAGCACAAGGGCCCGTTGCCGCTTGGCGGCGGGAAAGTCGAAATCACTTCGTTCGTGCAGTCTCGTTGCGGCACGCTGACCAAGCGGACGGTGGTCGACTCGCGGCGAGCCTGGGTGCTGGAGCAACATGTGTACGACGCCGCCGGCACGCTCGTGGCGAGTGCGGTGGCGAAATCGCACCGATACTATCCCGAGGCGGGCGTTTCGCTGCCGCAGAAAGTGGAAATTCAGATTCCCGCGAGCCAGCTCTCGCTGTCGATCGACGTCGGCACAGTCGCGATTAACACGCTCGGCGAAAGCCCGCAACTGTGGACGCTGCCGGCCATCGGCGGGGCCCCGCAGGTCGACCTGGGTTCGACGCCCACGGCCGGCGGCGTCCGGCGGATGGG
>JBGSYU010000416.1:0-4272 GCA_041750715.1 Lacipirellula sp. | reverse complement strand
TTCGCCTATCCGGTCGAAACCTGTTCGCCCCCGAAGGCGGCCAAAGCCGTTTACTTGCTCCTCATTGTATTCGGTCGGCCAGGGCCTGGAAAGCGAGGGACGGTTGGTGGATTTGTAGCCGGGGTCTGTGACCCCGGAAGGCTTTCCGAAGGCCGGCCTCACAGAGGCCAGGCACAGTCAAGTTTCGAGGGAATCGCATTTTTGGCGACAGAATTATTACTCCTTGCGGCGACAGTGGTTAAGGGCTGTTTTTGGGACGACAAGGCAGTTTTGTCGCGACAGAATTCCAACCGGGCCGAACGAATAAACAGGCGCGCACCCCGAACGAGCGCGCTGGGGGCGGCGCGAAATCGGCCGTTCGCGGCGGGCCTCCCACCAGTTCTCTTTGTCGAGGGCAGGAGGAAATTATACGCCCGTACACTATCGCGGCTTGTGGCCATTTTCAAGCGAGAAATTTGCCCGGCTTGCGGCTCGTGCCGAGGGGCGAAGTCACTGGGCTCAGCCGGCGGACGCATCGGCCGCACGGCGGAGATTAAGTTCCAAGAGTGCGGCGAGTAGTTCGTCGTCGGTCATCGTCGGCGACCAGCCGTAGGCGGCGAAGACGGCTTCGTCGAGGCGGCGGTGGGCCAGGTCGAGCCATGTGGGGCGTTGGTTGTAGAGATTGGTGAGGGTGCGTTTTTTGAGTTCTTTGGCGCTCTGCTCGTCGCGGGGGATGGTGCAGGGATATTCGACCGTGCGAATTTCCGGCATGTGGTCACGTCTCTCCGAGACGCGAGAATTCGGGAGTTTCGGAGAAACTCCCCCATGTGAGTCGATGTAGCGGTCCCAGGGGCCGCCGACGGTGCCGGGGAATTCGAGGATTTCGGTCGTGGTCCACTCGGGAGGGTTGAGCCAGTTGTTGCGGAGTTGTGCGAGCTCGCGGGCGGCGAGGGCGAAGGCACGATGTTCATTAATCAACACAGACAATCCGCGCTGCGATGCGATATAATCAAGCTCAGTCCGACGGTGCCCATTTGCTTGCGAACAACGCTCATCTTATCAGCCGGGAGAGGAGGCGAAGTATGTTAGGTCATTGGTCCAGCATCGCAACGAGCCTAAGCGTCCTCGCGGGCGCAGCCGCGCCGCTTTTAGCCGCCGATGGCGACGACGCGGCCAATCCGGCAGCGGCATTGGCCAAGATCGGCGGCCAGCAGCAGAGGGTAGAGCTGCCGGTGCGCGTGGTCGATCACGACGGCAAGCCGATTGTAAAAGCGAAGGTGATTCCTTGGGCGCTACGCAGCTCGCAGGGCCATGGCTGGTGGCGTGACGACCCTGAGGATCGCGCGAATATGGCGCCGCAGGAGGTGTTCACCGATGTTGAGGGCCGGGCGACGGTGAAGTATCCGAAGTTTCGCGACGTGGAGGAGGGTGTGCAGACGATTGGCGTGTCGCTGCAAGTCGATCATCCGGAGTTCGCCTATGCCGATGATCTGCACATTGAAGTACCGCTGGAACAGGACTCGCCACACGAGATAAAGCTTGAGGAGGGCGCGAGCGTCGTGGTTCGCCCGCGGTTCACAGGGGATGCTGACGCCGCCGGCGAGATTCTCGCCGTGTGGTCCGACGGCCGTTCGTGGCGTTCCGATGCAGCGATCAAGAACTTGGCCGACGGGTCGCTGGAGATCCCCGTGATGTCTCCGGGCGAGAACAGCCTGTTGCTCATTAAGCTCGACGGCGAGCGGGCAACCCACTTCAGCACCATCACCGACTTCGAGTTGACGGCCGGCGAGCCTGAGCAACTCGACGTTGAGCTTCGCCCCGCGATTCGCGTCACGGGCGTTCTGAGCGAGAACGTACCGCGACCCGTCAAGAACGGCCGGGTGAAGGTGGAGACGCTGCGGCCGTCTGCGGAAAATTACGACCGCGTGATGTGGTTCAGTTGGGCGCCCGTTGAAGCAGACGGCACGTTCATGGTAGAAGCCTGGCCGGCGGGCGAAACGATGCAACTCATCGCGCTGTGCGGGGGGTATATCGCTGAATCTGGCGAGGCGCCTAGCGTCGTCAAGAATGCGCCCGATCCGAAGGATGACTTCTTCAACCGCCCGCAGGTGTTTGATGAGTTTGACGAGCCGATCGAGGTGGCGATGACGCCGATGCAGACTTGCGTAGTTCGCGCCGTTGATGAAGGAGACTCCCCCGTCGCGGGCGTTGAAGTGGGCGCCTGGCCGAACGTCGGTTGGTGGAACCACGGTTCGCAGATCTATTGCAATCCTCTGGTCCGAGGCGAGCGGTTGCTGCGACTTCGCGACTACCAAGCGGCTGAGGATAAGGCGTTTCCGCCCCCCTTCCGCGCGAAAACCGACGCTCAAGGCGAAGCGCGGCTGGAGCTGCCGATTGGAAAGGAGTCGCTTGCGGTACACGGCGATATTTACGAGCTTCCGGTGTTCCTTGGCCGTCGCAGCGTGGACGTTGAACTTAGCGCGGATGAGGCTGCTGAGGCGACCTTGCTTCTTCAGCCGCGCGGAACCGACAAGTTGGGCGAGTGGGACAAACTCGCGGGCGTGGTTTTCGGTTGCTCGACGCGCGAAGGCCGCCGCATTTGTGCATTGCCTGGCGTACAGAAGAAGATGGAAGAATTCACCCGTCGCTTTCGCGAGGCGAAGGACCAACAGGACCCGCATCTGTTGTCGGAAGCTTACACGGCGGTGGCAGAAGCGTTCACGGGCGTGGGAGATCTAGAGCAGGCCGCGTTGTGGCGCGGGAAGGCGGCTGAACAGCGCGAAAAGGCGAAGCGGGCGGAGGGGAGCAAGAAGTCGGCTAAAGATTCGTAGGGTTGCGTCGCCCGACTACGGGAAACGCTAACCGCCCTTTGCAGGACGCGATTGCGGCTAGTTCCACGAGGAAGCGAACCCTTATCGCGGCGACGTGTCTATTGCACCATGGGCCGTTGCCGAGCTACCTATGAATCCAAGCCGAAGGACAGCGAATCTTCGCTGGCGAAGGCGCTTGCGCCGGAGGAAATTCGCCGGGGCGATTTCGTGACGCCGTTGTACGTCATTAGCGAATGGCCGTCGTGGTTTTGGGACGACGACGCCCTGCACTCGCGTGAGGAGCCGGTTCGCATTCGCTCGACTCCGGCGGGGGACGCCGAGCCGATGCTCGTACGGCGCATTTGCTTGCCGTTCGTCCTTGTGAAAACGCCGACCGGGGACGAGCGGACGCTGGACGTGCGGAAGTGCCGGCTGGCGCGACTGGAGCGTAAGTTTGCCGACGACTCGCGGCGGGCCGCTCGCAAGGCTAGCCGGCGGCTCATGAAGATGCTGCGGCGAATCCGTTAGTCCCGGCGCCTGCGGGCGATGGGCCATGACGGCCTTCGTCCCGAGTTGCGTTGTTGGCCAGTTCAGCCATTTTGACGACCTAGCGACTGCCCTGCTAGAATGGGTCGCGGGAGTAGCCACTATGCACATCGAACTGCCCGACGATATCTTCAACCGCCTGCGAGAGCGGATTGCCTTAGTCCCCGGCGTCAGCGAGGTCGACGTTATTCGCGAGGCGCTCGATCATCTCGACTGGCAGGATGCAGAGCGATCGGCGATTCAAGCCGGCCTCGACGCGATGCACGCGGGCCGCGTTAGGCCGTTTGAAGATTTTGATCGCGATTTTTGCAACCGCAACGGCATTGCCGCCGACTCCTGAAATATTGCCTTAAGCGTTGAGGCTCGATGTACCGCCTGTCGATTACCGATCCAGCGGAGCAAGACCTTCAGGACGCTTACACGTGGTGGCGCGATCATCGATCGGAGGAACAGGCGGGCCGATGGTATCGCGGCATCCGCAAGGCCTTGCTCGGCTTGAAGAGCAGCGCCGATCGCCATCACCAAGCGCCCGAATGCGACCTGCACCCGGCCGGCCTACGTCAGATGCTGTTCGGCATCGGTCGCCGACCAACGCACCGCGTGGTCTTCACGATCGAGAATGATGCAGTCCTCGTTATCCGCGTGCAGCATGTGTCGCAGGACGCCCTCACCCGCGACGACTTTGGTTAATTCTTGCACTGATCGACGTTGAGACGACGAGAACGAGTTTATGAGCTTCGACGCCAGCGCTTACGGTATCCGTCCCATGCAGGAGGCAGATTTTGGCGCGATCAGGGAGATCTGCCGGCGAGTCTATCCGCACGAGCCGCCGTATACCGAGGCGGATCTGGCGGAGCACAGGAACGTCTATCCTCAGGGGCAATTCGTCGCGGAGCATCTGCCGACCACCAGCGTAGCCGGCGTTCACTTCACGCTG
>JBGSYU010000415.1:0-13621 GCA_041750715.1 Lacipirellula sp. | reverse complement strand
CGGACGAAGCGCTGCATGTGTACTGGAGCAAGCGGACGACGCGAACGCCGATCGCCAAGCTGTGCAAGGCGGCCGACACGCCGCTGCGGTGGGCGATTATCGGCGGTTCGACCAGCGCGGCAACGCAAACGCTGGTTGCCCTGGCGGGCGAGGTGAGCACGCGCAAGGGAGTGCGGAAGGCGTCCCGCGGGAAGGAGCGGCAGGAAGTTCAAACGACGCTGTCGCAGTGGATCGACGTAACCAAGAGCGCGCCGGCGAGCTACGATCTGGCGCTGGGCTGCCTGGCCGCGGCGCATGTGCTGGGCTCCCTGGGCGGCGTGCTAAGTCCCATGCTGGGTTGGAAGCTGCTGGACGTTCTGGCCGAAACGGCGCGACACGCCGCGTCGTGGAATCTTGGCGCCGACGCGGAGCCAGAGCATCTCGTGGCTGTGCAGATGCTCGCCGGGGAGCTGCCGTTGACGCTGGCGTATTTGTTCAGCGAAATGGCGCCGCTGGAACGGGGGGCGAGGCCGGCGAGCGATTTGGTCGCCAATTCTATCCTTGAACTGCTCAACGGCGAGGGTCTGCCGCGAGCCGCGCAGTTGCCAGTGCTGCGACCGCTCGTCGCTTGTTGGACGCGTTGTCGCGCGATCTCGAAGGCGTTCAAGCCTGCCGCGATGGAGAAGAAGGCTCAGCGGCAATACAGGTGTCTGGTTCGGCAATCGCTGCGATGGACGGCGCCAGACGGCATGCCGCTATTTTCCGGCGATGGCGGCGAAGCATGGCCGAAAGACTTTCTGCGGGCAGCGCTTCTCCTCGGAGGGACGGCGAAGGATACGGCGTCGGCGCGCAGGCTGCTCGGCAAGAAGGTTGCGGGCGGCTCGTCATCCGAAGGTAAGGCGTCGGACGCTTCGTACGATTGCGAATGGTCCTGCCTGACGGTGATGCGGAGCGGATGGTCGCCGTACGATGCGGTCGTGGCCGTTGACTATTCAACGCCGCAGATGCGCCTGGAGGTCTGGGCGGGGAAGCGTCGCATGTTTGGCGGCGCCGTAGGGGCGGAATCGCGTATTGATGGCGAGCCGCTGCGGCCGACCGGAAAGTGGGAACAGTCTTGTTGGTTCACGGATAAGGACGTTGATTATTTGGAGCTTGCGCTACCGCTGCAGAATGGAGCCCGGCTGGAACGGCAGATTTTGCTGGCCCGCCGCGAAGGGTTTCTGCTGATGGCCGATCATTTGCAGAACGTCGAGACGGCGACGCTAGAGCACGCCGTGCAGATTCCCCTGGGCGCGGGACTGTTATTCTGCGGCGAAGGCGAAACGCGGGATGCGCTGCTGGTCGATGGCGAGCCGCTGGCGCGAATCCTTCCATTGGCGCTGCCGGAGTGGCGGATCGATCCGCGCATGGGCGAGCTTTCGTACAGCGGCGGCGAGGTGCGACTGGTTCAGCGGGCCTCCGGGCGGAGTATGGCGTGCCCGCTGCTGGTCGACCTGCGTAGGGATCGCACCGCCTCGCAGTCGACCTGGCGACAACTGACCGTGGCCGAGGATTTACAAATTCAACCCGCCGACGTGGCGGTGAGCTACCGCATCCAGTCGGGCGACGACCAGTGGGTGTACTACCGGTCGCAAGGCCCGCGGGGCAATCGCACGTTCATGGGGCAGAATACGTCGTCGGAGTGCATGATCGCGCGGTTCAAGTCGCCGTCGGGCGAGATTGATGAGTTGTTGGAGATTGAAGGCTAGTTAGCCCCCGGTCAGTGACCGGGGGCTAAGTGCGGTGTCTTGGTCGCTCGATGCTTGAGCCTCGGCAAATTGTTGCGGATAATCTCGCCCGCGTTACCGAGCGCATACACGCCGCAGCGCAGGCGGCGGGCCGCGACGCCGCTTGCATTCAATTGGTAGCCGTGTCGAAATACATCGATTCGCGGACGGCGGCGTTCTTGGTCGACGCGGGCTGCACGACCTTGGGTGAAAGCCGCCCGCAGCAGTTGTGGGACAAGGCCGCGGCGCCGGAGCTGGCCGGGGTGCATTGGCATTTGGTGGGTCGGCTGCAACGCAACAAGGTGCGGCGGACGCTGCCGCTGGTGGACTTTGTTCATAGCGTCGACAGCGAGCGGTTGCTCACCGCGATTGAGGAGCACGCCGCGGCGCTGTCGCTTACATCGCGCGTGCTGCTGGAAGTCAATTGTTCCGGCGAGGCCGACAAGCAGGGGTTCTCGGCGGAGGAAGTTCGCCGATTGCTGCCGACGCTACCTCGTTTTCCCCACGTCCACGTCGCGGGGCTAATGACGATGGCGGCGCTGGATGGCGGGGCGGCGACTGCCCGGGCAAACTTTTCAGCGCTACGGGAACTGCGAGACGAATTGGCTGCTCAATTGCCGCCGGGGGAAAATCTCGACGAACTCTCCATGGGGATGAGCGGCGATTTTGAAGCGGCGATTGCGGAGGGGGCGACGATGGTGCGCGTCGGGTCGTCGCTGTTTGAAGGATTGTTGTGAGGACGCCGGATGGTCGTTGTCATCCTGAGCGGAGCGAAGGATCTGGCATAACGCTAGATTCTTCGCTCCGCTCAGAATGACTTTACACAACGCGTAACAAACTGGACTCAGCTTACGATTAACTTTTTGAACGCTTTCCACGGCAGCGAGTTTGCCACGTCGCCGGCAGTCAGGCCGGCGCGGCGGGCTTGGAGAATGCCATAGCGCATTACGTCGAGGCCGGCGGTGCTGTGGGCGTCGGTGTTGATGACGATGGGTATGCCCATCGCCTTGGCGGCGGCGCAATAAACGTCGTTCAGATCGAGCCGGACGGGGTTGGCGTTCAGTTCGAGCAGCTTGCCGTGCTTCTTCGCGGCGGCAAGCATTTGGTCGACGTCGACGTCGTAGGCGTCGCGACGGTTGATCAGCCGGCCCGTGGGATGGGCGATCATGTCGACGTGCGGGTTCTCGATCGCGCCGAGGATACGCTCGGTGATCTGCGTCCGCGGCTGGCCTTGGCCGTAGTGGAGGCTGCCAATGACCCAGTCGGCTTCGGCGAGGACGTCGTCGGGCAGGTCCATTCCCCCTTTTTCGAGAATATCGCACTCGATGCCTTTGAGGATCTCAATGTCGTCGAACTGGCGGTTGATCTGGTCGACTTCGAGCCACTGGCGCCGCAAGCGGTCGCCGTCAAGGCCGCGGGCCATCGAGACGCGCTTCGAGTGGTCGGTGATGGCAATATATTGCAGGCCCTGAGCGCGAGCGGCGGCGACCATCTCCTCGATGGAATCTTGGCCGTCGCTAGCGGTAGTGTGCATGTGCAGATCGCCGCGGATGTCGGCGAGCGTAATGAGCGTGGGCAGTTTGCCGGCGGCGGCCCGCTCGAATTCGCCGCGGGCTTCGCGAATTTCCGGCGGGAAGTGGGGCAAATCGAGGGCGGCGTAAACGTCGGCCTCGTCGGCGCCGGCGATGTATACTTCGGCGCCCTGCCCCTCACCATCAGCATTGTCGCCCGCGTTTTCGTCGATGCGGAACACGCCCCACTCGTTGACCTTGAGGCCCCGCTGCTTCGCGCGGCTGCGGACGACGACGTTGTGCTCCTTCGAGCCAGTGAAGTATTGCAGCGCGGCGCCGAACGACTCGGCGGGGACGACGCGCAGGTCGACTTGCAGGCCGGAGTGGAGCCGCACGCTCATCTTGGTGTCGCCGCGGGCGATGGTTTGCTCGACCTGCGGGTGGGCGCCGAAGTGATCCATGACCGCCGCCACGTCCGTTGCGTCGACGAGCACGTCGAGATCGCCGATGGTCTCGCGGCCGCGGCGATAGCTGCCGGCCATTTCGATTTGTTGGACCGCGGGGCACGGACGCAAATATGCAAGCAGGTCTTGCGCGATGACGTCGGCGTCGGCCCAGCGGATTCGTGCGCCGGCCTGCTCGGCGACGGCGAGGCCTTTGAGGATCGCCTCCTCGGTTTTCGCGCCGTAGCCTTTCAGCACGCGAATGCGCTGCTGCTCGCAGGCGGCCCGTAGTTCGACGAGCGAATTGACGCCCAATTCGCGCTGAAGCACGACCGCTTTCTTAGGGCCGACGCCTGGAACTTGCGAGAGTATCACGACGCCGGCGGGAATCTCGCGCTGCAGTTCTTCGAGCATCGGCAAGCCGCCGGTGTCGAGCAACGTGCAGATTTTCTCGGCGAGGTCTTTGCCGATCCCGTCGATGTCGGTGAGCTTGCGACCTGCGTCGGCGGCGATGGTTGCGAGCGATTCGTTCAAATCGCCGATCTTCTTGGCGCCGTTGCGATAGGCGCGCACACGGAAAGGATTGGCGGCTTGGAATTCGAGCAGGTCGGCGATTTGCGAAAAGACGGCGGCGATCTCGCGGTTGGTCATGTCACTAGTTTAAAGACTGAAAGGAGCAGGCGGCAGGCTTCAGGCGATGGAATGGCAGCCGCGATAGCCCCGACCAAGCTTGGTCGGGGCTAGTTGGGCGTATTGTTTCCAACTGCGTACGCAATGAAAAACGCCCCTGCCGCGCGGGGCGGCAGGGGCGCTGGGTCGAATTGGGTGATAGCGCTAAGCCGCAAGCGGCGGGAGGCGGGCGGCGTACTTAGTTGCGGTCGGAAACTGAGTACCAGCCGCTGGCTTCCACTTTCGCGGCCGTCGTGCTGACGCGGCCGTGGCGGACCGGGCTGCTGTAGACGGCGTTGTGGACGTCGACCGTCGGACGGTTGGCCGTGCGATCGTTTTGCGGAGCGATCAGCGGCGGAGCCTGAAATTCGTAGGAAGTGCTGGCGTCGGGCAAGGGCACTTCGGGGAGTTCAACTTCTGGGCCAGCGGCGTCGGCCTCGGGTTTAGGATCGACGATGGAGGTCTCCGGCTTTTGCACGCTGCTCGCCGGCGGGTAAGAGGAGTCGGCGGGCGTCGGCACGTTGGCTGGCAACTGCGGCTGCGGGGTTGCCGGACCCGAGATTGTTCCGCTCTCCACGGGAGTGCCGCTGCCGTAGTACGGATCGCCCGACGATGCCGCGCAAGACGGGCAGTCGGAAACAACCGGCGACGATTCAACGAAGCTCGCCTGGCTCACGCCGGAGGCACAACTCGAACAACCGCCGCACGGGGCTGCCGCCGAGCAGGCCGAGCAAGCCGGCGCGGCGACCGTCGTCACGATCGGCGTCACTTCGACGGGACGATAGACCGTGGAGGGTGCATACGACACGGTTGTCGACTGTGCACAACTGGTGCATGGACTGGCGCTCACTGCTGGCGCATACGAAGTCTGCACCACGGGTTGTTGCAGAGGAGCGTAGGCGGTGATGTACGGCGTGTAGCCGGCAGTATATGTCGCGGCGGGGGCGTAGGCCGCTGTGTAGCTGGGCGCGTAGGCCGCCGTATAGGCTGGGGCGTACGCTGCGTTGTACGCGGGCGCATATCCGACGGAATACGCGGGCGCGGCGGCGTAGGTCGGCGCGGCGGCGCTCCAGCGGCGCAAGCGCATCCGATCGAGCAAGTAGCCCGGATACCAGCCGGTGCGAACGACCGGCGCCGGTTGAACGACAACCGGTGAATACGCGACCGGCGAATACGCGACGGTGGGCGTCGCGCAGGTCGCGCACTGGGCAGTGGCACGCGGCGCGTCCACAACGAGCGACGCGGCGACGACCGCCGCCGCCGCGAGTCCAAGCACCTTTTTGGATAAACGAGTCATGTTTCTACCTTCTCGCAAGAGTGACACGAGGAGTTATCCCCCAACCTTTAGATTTACTCTGCCAGGCGCCCCCTTGGCAACGATTATCCGCCGCGGGACGCACATTTGGTCGTGATTTCAGGCTGGGGAGGATCTGCGTTCTGGGAAAAGCTGTCAGGCGCCCCGGCTACCGGGATCGCCCATCCGACGCGAAGAAGCAAGCAAACGGCAGACCGCACGGTGCAGTCTGGGTAGTCACTGGAAAAGTCTAGCCTACGCTGGAATGCCATGCCGGCTCGGGAGAATAGGCTGGAAGCAAAACGCGCGGCGTGTTGTCAAAACGCCACACCCGTGAGACGCTTGCGTTGCATTCAGGCAGCATCGCTGGGCGAATGCGAAGCGTGCGCGATTGATACGGAGGGCGCGACCGACTGGTTCGTCGGTCGTGATAGCAAAAAATGAGGAACCGCGGATGAACGCAAATAAACGCGGATGAAAAAAGGGACAAGGTGTTCCCCCGCCGCCTTTGATCTTATCTGCGTTCATCCGCGTTTATCCGCGGTTCCCTTTTTTGCGCTAGCGCGGCGCGCGGCTGAGCGTGCGCGCCGGGCGCGGGAAGCCAATTTTCTCCAGCGCTTTGTAAACCTCTTCGAGCGTCTTCTCGCCGAAGTTCGAGATGCTCAGCAGATCGTCGCGGGTGCAGTGCAGCAGGTCGTTGACCGTGAAGATGCCTCGCTCTTCGAGGCAGTTGGTCGTACGCACCGCCAGCCCGATTTCGGCAGTGCTCATTTCCAGGCGATCCCTCATCCCCTGATTGGTCAGTTCCCCTTGATTAAGTGGAATGCGCGACATACGGGATTCCCTCCCCTTTGCAAGAATGGCCTTGGTGGCAAAGCGGCTGACACTCGTGCGCCGCAAGCGCGCTGCGTCGCCTCCGATGCGACAGCCGAACGATTGCGAGAATATAGCAGACTCGGAGCGAGTTTGGCGCGAAAATCTGCCGATGAGGGACCACAAAATATAGGTTCGCACTTGGGCACATCACCGAGCGGTAGCATTGGCGCGGCTCACTGGACAGGCGTACCATACACGACGAAGAGAACCACGATGACACGACGGATATGAGAAAACCGCTAATAGACGCTAAACGACGCTAATAAAACTATTACCTATTAGCGTCGATTAGCGTTCATTAACGGTTTCATTTTTCCCCGTCTTCTTCGTGCCTTGGTGGTTAGTCCGAATTGAATTGAATTGAAAGGACTCCCGTGGATCCGCTGTTCGAATCGCTCAACCCGGCGCAGTGCGAGGCGGTCCGCCATGTGGAGGGGCCGTTGTTGGTGCTAGCGGGGCCGGGGAGCGGGAAGACGCGGGTGGTGACCCACCGGATCGCCCATTTGCTGCGCGAAGGGGTGCGGCCCAGCGAGATTCTGGCCCTCACCTTTACGAACAAAGCGTCCGACGAAATGCGCCTGCGGGTGGAGACGCTCACCCGCGGAGCGCGGGTGTGGGTCAGCACGTTCCACCGCTTTGGCGCACGGCTGCTGCGGGAGTATGCCGGGTTTGTGGGGCTGACGCCGAATTTCACGATTTACGACACGGACGACGCCCGGCAGACCCTCAAGCGCGTCATCGAGGCGGGGAACATTCGCACGGCACACTACACGCCGGAGCGAATCGCGGCGGCGATTAGCGCGGCGAAGAATCAGCTCATCACCGCGGATCGGTACGAGGCCCGCACCGGCAGCCCCCTAAGCCATGTCGTGGCGGAGGTGTATCCGGCCTACCAAAAGCGGCTGCTCGCTTCGTCGGCGGTCGATTTCGACGACCTGCTGCTGCATGTGGCGAATATGCTGTATCAGAACGCCGAGGTGCGCGTCGAACTCGACGCGCGGTATCGGTTTGTGCTGGTGGACGAATATCAAGACACGAATCGCGCGCAGTACGTCATGCTGCGGGCGCTATCGGTCGATCACCCGAATCTCGCGGCCACCGGCGATCCCGATCAGTCGATCTACGGCTGGCGCGGGGCCGACATCAAGAACATCCTCCAATTCGAGACCGATTTTCCCACCGTGAAGGTTGTGCGGCTTGAGCAGAACTACCGCAGCACGAAGAGCGTGCTGCGTGTGGCGGATCAGCTCATCAAGTCGAATTTGCGGCGCAAGCCGAAGTCGCTGTTCACCGACAACGCGGTCGGCCTGCCGGTGCGGCTGGTGCAATATGCGACGCAGGACGACGAAGCCCGCAGCATTGCGGATGAAATCGCGAACGAGGTGGCGGCGAAGCGCAGGCGGCCGCGGGACTTTGCGATTTTTTATCGCGTCAATGCGTTGTCGCGCGGGTTGGAGCGCGCCCTGCGCGAGCAGGGGTTGCCGTACCAAATGATTCGCGGGCAGGAGTTTTATCAGCGGAAGGAAATCAAAGACGTGCTGGCGTATTGCCAGCTCATCAACAATCCGCGCGACGATCAGGCGGCGCTGCGAACGATCAACACGCCGACGCGGGGCATTGGTCGCAAGACGATCGACTTGCTCGCGGAGTACGCGTACGCCCAGGGCGTCACGCTCCTGGATGCGGCGCGCGATGCGGCGCAGGTCGCGGGGCTGAACGCACGCTCGGCGAAGAACGCGATTGTCTATGCGGCACTGATCGACCGGCTCAGTCAGCTCGCTGGCGGGGCGCTTGAAGAGATTCTGGGCACCATCCTCACAGAAACCAAGTACCGCGAGCCGCTGCGGGACAGCGAATCGGAAGACGATCTGAACCGGTTGGCCAATATCGAAGAATTGCTCACCGACGCCCGGCAGTTCGATGAATCGCATCCCGGCGGCGGACATTTGGAGGAGTATCTCGAAAACGCGTGGCTGGTGAACGAGACCGATGATTGGCAAGCCGAAACCGACAAGGTGACGATGATGACGCTCCATGCCGCCAAGGGGCTGGAGTTTCCCGTCGTGTACGTCGTCGCGGTCGAGCAGGGCTTGTTGCCGCACGAGCGAAGCATCAACGACGAAGAGCAAATGGAGGAGGAGCGACGGTTGGCGTTCGTCGGCATCACGCGGGCCAAGGAGCAACTGCAACTGAGCTATGCCGTGCAGCGCGACTTCCGCGGGCAGCGGCGGCGGACGGTGCCCAGCCCCTTTTTGTTGGAGATGCCGCGGGACGAAATGGAGATGGTGGAGGTCGGGGCCGATCAATGGTATCCGCCGGGGTGGGATGACGTGGGCGACGACGCACATGACGAACACGATGATTCGCACCACTATGAATCGCCGCAAGAACAATCCCCTGGCGAGTCCGCTTCAGCGGGCGGGTACGCGGCGTCCACCAAGTTAAGCGTTGCCGCGCATCTAACGACCGCCGCCGATCTCGCCGGCGCTAAGCCGCAAGCGGCGGCGGCGGCGGGGGTTTCGCCGGATGATTTTGCCCAGGGCATGACGGTGATGCATCCCGAGCACGGCCCAGGAAAGATCGTCGCCCTCTCCGGCAACGGCAAGAACCGCCGAGCGACCGTGAAATTCGCCAAGGCGGGGGAACGCAACTTCGTGCTGGTACACAGCCCGTTGCGTCCGGCGGGGAAATAAGGAATTAAACCGCCAAGGACGCCAAGAGCGCCAAGAAATGCAAATGCCTGGAACCGCGGATGAACGCTGATAAGAAAACAGCTCTTTCACTATCCGCGTTTATCAGCGTTCATCCGCGGTTTCTCGCCTCTCTTTTTCTTGGCGCTCTTGGCGTCCTTGGCGGTTCACTTCTTGAATTTCAAAGAAGCCGAGTTGACGCAATAGCGCAGGCCGGTGGGGGCGGGGCCGTCGGGGAAGACGTGGCCGAGGTGGGCGCCGCACTTGTGGCAGACGATTTCATCGCGAACCATGCCGTGGCCGCGGTCCTGTTGCGTGTCGATCGCGCCCTCCGCGGCCGTCTGGTTGAAGCTTGGCCAGCCGCAGTGGGCGTCGAACTTAGCGGATGAGTCGAACAATAGCTCGCCGCAAACGATGCAGCGATACTCGCCCTGTTCGCTGTGATTCCAGTAGTCGCCAGTAAAGGGGCGCTCCGTGCCCTTGTGCTGCGTGACTTCGTATTGCTCGGGAGTCAGCGCGGCTCGCAACTGGGCGTCGGATTTTTTGATGTACTCGGCCATGGGCGAGGGCGCTCCGAAAGTAGGAACCAGGGGGCCGCGATCTGTTAGAATGGCGACTGTCGGCTCAGTTAGCCCCCGGTCACTGACCGGGGGCTAAATTATTACGCTCTCGTACGATTGAAACAATGGACGCCCCCTGGCAACCTGGGTTTGTTTACGCAGTTTGCCAACACGGCGCCGAAAAAGCGCTGAAGCGCGAGGTGGCGGCGCGGGCGCCGCTGTTGCGGCCCGCGTTTTTGCGGCCGGGGTTTGTTACGTTCAAGCTCGACCAGCCGTGCGCGCAGCCTGAGAAGTTCGCGTTGCCGTCGGCGTTCGCTCGCACGAGCGGGTTTTCATTGGGATCGGTGAAGGGCGATCGGCTGCACGAGCTTGCCAAGCAGGTTTGGGAGTTGCCCGACGTTGCCGCCGCCATGAATGCGATTCAAATCGCGGGACTGCACGTTTGGCAGCGGGACGAGCGTTCGCCGGGGGATCGCGGGTTTGAACCGGGGCCGACGGCGCTGGCGGTCGAAGCGGAGCATGCGTTGCGTGAGTTGACGCCGATTGAAGGGTTACGCGAAGACGCAAGCGGAGGGCATCAGGGCACGCCGCGGAATCGTTGGGTAATTGACGTGGCGCTGATTGAACCCGGGCAGTGGTTTGTCGGGTGCCATCGCACGACAAGCCGTGTTGCGTCGTGGCCGGGCGGCGTGCCGCCGCTGGAGTTGCCGGAGCATGCCGTCTCGCGGGCCTATCTGAAGATCGCCGAAGCGCTTGATTGGGCGTCGCTGCCCATGTCTCGTGGCGACCGCATCATCGAACTCGGTTCGGCGCCCGGCGGCGCGTCGCAGGCAATGCTCGAAGCGGGGCTCGACGTGATCGGCGTCGACCCCGCCGAAATGGCCGAGGAGGTGCTCGCCAACCCGCGGTTCACGCACATTCGAACTCGCTCGATCGAAGCCTCGCGAAAAGTCTTCCGCCATGTGCAGTGGCTCGCGGCCGATATGAACGTGGCGCCGCAGTACACGCTCGACGCGGTCGAGTCGATCGTTACGCATCCGGGCGTTCACATTCGTGGAATGTTGCTCACGCTGAAGCTGCCCGATTGGCAACTCGTGGACGAGCTGCCGGCGTATGTCGAGCGGGTGCGCGGCTGGGGGTATAAGGACGTGCGGCTGCGGCAACTGGCGTTCAATCGGCAGGAAATCTGCCTGGCGGCGCTGCGTAGCCGCGCTCAGCGGCGGGTGCTGCGAACGTCGGCGCCCGAGCGGCGCCGGCGAGACGAGCCGCACGCTAGCACGCCGGGGCCGCATTTGGATTCACCGGCGGGGTAGACGCCGAACGGGGTCGGGAGTCTTTTGCGACCGGGGAGCTTAGCTTAAGTGGGCAGTCGCCAGTCGCAAAAGACTCTCGACCCCTTACCGCGTGCCAGCATGGGGACCGAGGTTGACTGCCGGGCGCCCTAGCTGGTATTCACGCGGGGCTTTTCTTCGGTGCATTGCCCTCCGCGACGCGTGTTCGAGGCCCCATCGTGAAGTCCCCTGCCCCGTATCGGCGGCAACTCCTCTCGTTTGGCTGCGCCGCTCTGGCATGGCTTGCGGCTTGCGATGCGCACGTCGTCGCACAACGGGTGCAGTTTCCCACGATCGTGCCGAACACGACATTTCCGGTTACGCCGCAACCATCGCTTTCCGCGGCGCCCGGTTTCGATCCGTATGCGACCCCGGGCCTCGGTTCGCCGCCGGCCGATATTCCTTACGCTGCGCCTTCGCTCACGCCTAACTTCGGCGCACCGTCGATCAATGCGGCGCCCACGCTCACGCCGAACTTTGGCGCCCCGCCGGCGACCGGCATACCGTACGCGGCGCCGCCGGCCGTGCCGCCCGGCGGCAACATGTTGCAGAACCTGCCGACGATTCAGTGGAACCGGGGCACCTACGACTACCAGAATCCCGACGGCACGGTCTCGCGACTGCAACGATTCTTGCAACAGATCAGCATCGAGCACACGCACCTGTTCGGCGATGGCTCGGCGGACGAGTTGCAGGTCGATCGCACGGAGCTGGCCGCGACGTTCGGCGTGCCGATCTTTCGCAACCCCGACACGCCGCTGCTCATTACGCCGGGCTTCGCGTTCAACTGGTTTGAAGGCCCGCCCAGCGCGGCGGGCGCCGATTTGCCGGCGCAGGTGTACGACGCCTATCTCGATACGGCGTGGTATCCGCGATTCAGCGAATTCCTCGGCGCCGACTTGGGCGTGCGGACGGGCGTCTACAGCGATTTTGAGAACGTCAACAGCGACTCGATTCGCATCCTCGGCCGCGGGGTGGCCATCATTAAGCTGTCGCCTAAGCTGGATGTCCACGTGGGCGCATGGTACCTCGATCGCAACGACGTCAAAATCTTGCCCGTCGCCGGCGTGCATTGGCGGCCCAACTCCGAGTGGGACGCCTTCCTGGTATTCCCGAATCCCAAAGTGCGCAAGCGGTTCGTCAACATAGGTTCGAGCCAGTGGTGGTGGTACGTCGCCGGCGAGTACGGCGGCGGCCGCTGGACGATCGAGCGCGACCCGGCAGGGGTGGCGGCGGGGATCGACGACGACATCGACTACAACGACATCCGCGCGATCGCCGGACTAGAGTGGGAGACGCAAACCAAACTGCACGGGCATGTGGAAGTGGGCTACGTGTTCGACCGCGAGATTCTGTACGACTCGGGACTGCCGGCGAAATTTTCGCTGGATGACACCGTGATGCTGCGCGCCGGGGTCGATTTTTGATGTGCATCACCGCGCGATGTCGGCCTCGGTGGTTCGGCTGTATTGCGGCAGCGGTCGGGGCGTTGATCTTTGCCTCGACGAGTTGGGGGCAATCGCCATCGACAGGTGCTGCGACTCCGGGCGCTTACGCTTCCGGCTCGCCCGCGTTTGGCGGGATCATCATGTCGGACTCGGCGCCGGCGCAGTCGGGGCTGCTGCTGGCGCGGCGGGCGCCTGGGAACACTTCGTGGCTCAGCCAGGCGACGCCGGCGAGCGGCATGTCGTACCAACCACCGCAGTCGGCGAGCGCGATTACACCCGAACCGTTTACGCCGCAGCCGTACGATGCGGTGTACCTCGACGGGCTCGAGTCCCCTGCCCCGCCGGAGATTCGCGTCGCGGGCCTTGCCGAGGACACGGTGGCGCCGCTGAATCAGATCTCGCCGGAGCCGCAGGGCCCCTTGCCGCCCGGCGCTCGCGACGGGGTGTTTCAGAAGATTTACTTCACCGGCACATGGCTGCCGCGGATGGAGGACGAGCCCGACACGCTCGGCTTCGGCGAACTTGAGACTGGCGTCGTGCTCGGATTTCCCTTTACCCGCCGCGACACGCCGCTGTTGGTGACGCCGCAGTTCGGCGTGCATTTTCTGGAGAACGCCGGCGCGCTGGATATTCCTAGCACGCTGTACGATACGGGCGTCGAGTTTCGCCACCTGCGCAAGTTCGGCGGCGGGCCGTGGGCGATGGACGTTTCGGCGACGGTCGGCTACTACAGCGATTTCGATCGGAGCTCGGGCGACGCCGTGCGCGTCACCGGCCGCGGCATCGGCGTGTACGAATCGTCGCCGACGACGAAGTGGCTGCTTGGCGCCGCGTATCTGAATCGCGCAGGCGCCTCGGTGCTGCCAATTTTCGGCGTCATCTACGAACCGACGCCAACCTCGCGCTTCGAGGCGGTCTTCCCGCGCCCGCGCTTCCTTTGGCAAACGGCCGGCAGCCTGCCCGGCGCCGACGAGCGCTGGCTCTACGTCGGCGGCGAATTCGGCGGCGGCGTGTGGTCCGTCACCCGGCCGTCGACGGGCGATCTCGACTTGAT
>JBGSYU010000414.1:0-4269 GCA_041750715.1 Lacipirellula sp. | reverse complement strand
GGGGATACTCTTTGTTTATTAACGTCTCCAGTCGAAAAATACTCCCGACCCCTTCAGCGACGAATGCCCGTGAATGACTCCTTCTACATGAAGCTCGCCTTGGAGCAGGCCCAGGCTGCTGCCGCCGCGGATGAAGCGCCGATCGGCGCCATCATTGTTCGCGATGGCCAGGTGATCGCCGCGGCCCGCAACGAGCGCGAAGCCCTGCGCGACCCGACGGCCCACGCCGAAATGATCGCCATTACGCAAGCCGCCGCTTCAATCGGCAGTTGGCGGCTCGAAGGCTGCACGCTGTACGTCACGCTGGAACCGTGCCCCATGTGCGCCGGCGCCATCCTGCAGGCCCGTATCCCGCGCACGGTGTACGGCGCCGTCGACCCTAAAGCCGGCGCCGTGCGAAGTTTGTATCGGCTGCTAGAAGATTCGCGGCTCAACCACCGTTGCGAAGTGGTCGAAGGCGTGCTGGCCGAGCCATGCGGCCGTATCCTTTCGGAGTTTTTTCAACGCAAGCGATTGGAAAAGAAATAATGGCTAAGCGGCAATCTGAAAATCCCGCCTCCAACCCCTCGGCGCCGCGGCCCCTCTTCGACCTTCGAGCGAGGGGGATGTCGGAAACGCCTAGCGTTCTGATTACCGGCGGCGCCGGGTTTATCGGCAGCGCCTTGGTGCGCCAATGGATCCAGCACGAGCCCGAGCGGGTCGTCAATCTCGACAAGCTCACCTATGCAGGCTTGCGCGTTTCGCTGGCCGAGGTCGTCGATCACCCGCGACACGTGCTCGTCGAAGGCGATGTGACCGATGCGGCGCTGGTCCAAGAACTGCTCGCCGAGCATCGTCCGCAAGCGGTGCTCCATCTGGCGGCCGAGACGCACGTCGACCGTTCAATCGACGAGCCGCCGCAGTTCGCGCGGACCAACGTGCTGGGAACCTGCACGATTCTCGATCGGGCGACGCGCTACTGGAAAAGCCTCGGCGGCGACGCACGAGATCGTTTTCGGTTCCTGTTCATGTCGACCGACGAAGTCTTCGGCGCCGCCGGGCCGAACGAAACCTTCACCGCCGATAGCCCGCTCGTCGCCAACTCGCCCTACGCCGCCTCGAAGGCCGCCGGCGAGCATCTGGTCCACGCCTTCGCCCACACCTACGGCCTGCCGGTCGTCACCGTCAACCCGACGAACAATTACGGCCCACGGCAGTTTCCGGAGAAGCTGATTCCAAAAATGATTCTCGCCGCCGCGCGCCGAGATCCGCTGCCGCTGTATGGCGACGGCCTGCACGAGCGCGACTGGTTGCACGTCGACGATTGTTGCCGTGCCGTTCGCGCGGCGCTTCGCCACGGCGCCGCCGGATCGAGGTATTTGGCGGGCGCCGGCAACTGTCTAGCTAATCGGGTCGTCGTCGAAAGAATCTGCGACTTTCTCGACAGCCGTCTGGACGACGGCGGCGGCCGGCGCTCGCTGATTCGCCAAGTGCCCGACCGCCCGGGCCACGATCGGCGTTATGCGGTCGACGCCCGCCCGCTAGGCCAGCTCGGCTGGGCCCCGCAGGTCGAATTTCCATCTGGCCTGCGCGATACCGTCGACTGGTATCTCGATAATCCCGCCTGGACGGTCGAGGCCGAAGCCTCGCTGCGGCGGCGCGACGCCGGCGAGTCGCCTTAACGGCTAATCGATCGTTCCATCGGCGCCGATTGTGCCGCTCCGGATGCGGGTAATACCGCCGCACGGCTGCGATTTACGCATTTTGGGGGTCGCCGAGCAAACCGCCCAATTAAACTGAAAAGCTCCGAAGGGTTCTTTTAGGGTAGGCGTCTCGCTCCGCGAGACGCAGTTCCCTCTCGCAGAGCGAGAGGGTAGTGATACGATTTGCCCCGTCACCCTGAGGTAATCCGAAGGGTCTGGCCAGATTCTTCGGAGTACCTCAGAATGACACGAACCGTACCTCGGCAAACGGTATCACTACCAGCGAGAGGGAACCATTTGTCCCGCAAATGCCCGACGAATATAATGCAGCTAGCCGTCGACCCTGCTAGGCTCAGCGCCAGGTGTGCCATGAAATTCAACGTTGCGATCCTTTCCGTTGCAGCTCTAACGCTGATGGCTGGCCAGTCGCGCGCCCAAACCGGCTTCGCGGCGACGGAGGTCAATCGCCTCTCACAAGAGTCCAACTCGGCGAATTACTCGTCCGAGCGAATTCGCAGTGCGATCATCAACAACGCGGTACCGCGGTTCGGCACCAGCGGCGTGACCACGGGGACCATTGGCAACGCGCTAGGTCGCGCGAATAAGCCGTTTTCATCCATCAGCAGGGGCCCGTCGGTAACCCCCTACTTGGCTCTCGACAACCCGTTCACTTCGTCCGCCACCAGCTATTACACTCAGATTCGCCCGCAGATCGAGCAGCAGCGCGTCAACCAAAACCAACAACGGCAGAACCAATTGCTGCAGCGGCAGATCTCGCAATTTACGTCGCAACGCCCCTACGATCCGACGGGCTCGGAGACCCAGGCGCCGACAGGACACGCGGCGACGTTCTTGAACCAAGCCGGCTTGTACTCGAATTATGGCGGGTACTACACCGTGCCGCGGCCGCGGCCAGGACGGTAGAACACCTCCATCCGCGGCGGACGACTTCTCTTGGGCGCCACGCCATGCTAGCGTCGCTCATTCGCGATTGTTTGCGATTCTCTTGAGGCCCGCTGGCCGCAACTTCGCAACTTCCGGCGCGCTTGAATTGGTCTTGCCGCCCAGTGCGGCTATCTGGTAGAAGCCCCGCCGCTTTTCGCGCAATCTCTTCCAAAATCTCATTTCACGGCGCTTTAGCGAGACCTCACCCGTCTCGCGGCGCGCAGGGGTTGAACCCTTATGAACCAGGGACGTAGTTCTCGGCACGCGTTTTGGACGGACACGGCGTTTCGTGGCGCCGCTCTCATCGCGGCAGGCCTTCTTTCACTCCGGGGCGTCGACGCACACGCCCAACTCGGCGGCGCCAGTCGGCCGCGACGCCCCGCGCAGCAGCCGCTGGACGGTCCGAATCTGACGATGGATCGGGACCTGGCCGCCGGCGAGTTGATCGACTCGCTCGTTCAGCCGCTTCGCGACAGCGGCAGAATCAACGGCGCGGCCACGCGCGCTCTCGGCGGCAATCCGAGCAAAGCGACCGTGCGGCCGCAGTGGACGGCGCGCCTCGCCCGCAATCCCAAACAGGGCGACGGCAACCCGGCCTACGTGCTGATCGACCGCTACGGCGGAATCCAACGGTACGTCGAGGAGTCGCCAAAAATCGACTTGGAGTCCCACCTTGGCCAAACGATTTCCGTCCGCCGCGATACGGGCCACACGCTCCTGGCAAGCCAACTCGATTTGCCGCGGGCGGCGCCGCGCGGCAGGCCTGCCGCCAACCGGACGGCCGACGGAAACATCAAACTCGCGGCCTTCGAGCAACTGCCGAGCATGGAACCGACGCCCGCCGACGGGCCTCCGATGCCCACCAGCGAGACCTTGCCGCGGGCAGAAGCGGGCGAGGGCGAATTCATCGAAGGTGAGATGATTGAAGGGGACGGCCCCATGTTTAGCGATCAAGGCGAGCCGATGATCGTGCCCGATGGCGTCGACCCGCTGTACCTCGACGGCGGCATGCAGGAGGAGGGTCTGCACTTCGAGGGCTGCGAGAACTGCGGCAGCAAGGTCTGCGCCATGCAGGGCGGGTGCGGCCTCAACTCGCGGCCCGTACTCTCCCTTCGCGCGGAGTATTTACTCTGGTGGGCCGACGGCATGCCGATTCCACCCCTGGTCGTTCGCGGCGAGGTGAACGACAACGGCACCCAAACGACGGCCGACGACTTCTTCGACAACGCGTTCGTCGTGTACGGCAACGAAGACATTCTCGATGACGCCCGCAGCGGCGGACGGCTCACCGTCACCTATTGGCTGGACGACTATGGCCGACAGGCGATTGAGGGCGACTATTTCGGCTTCGGACAGATCGAAGATCGATTTATCGACGGCGGCGACGGCACGTTTCCCATCGTGGGCCGGCCGTTCATCGACGCCCGCACCGGCTTGGACGCGGTCGAGGACGTTTCCTTTCCCGGAATTAGCGGGACGGTGCAAGTCGACGCCGACAGTACGTTTCAGTCGGCCGGCGTTCGATTGCGTCGTAACCTGTGTTGCGTGGCTGGCTGTGCCACCGATTGCGGCGACGCGGTCACCTGCGGCAGCAGCGTGTGCGGCCCCATGGGCTGCGGCAGCGGAGGCTGCGGCAGCGCCG
>JBGSYU010000413.1:0-2757 GCA_041750715.1 Lacipirellula sp. | reverse complement strand
TCGGCTCGCAAAAGTAAGCCGTTTTCCTCGCTATTGTCGTCGACACCGCGATAAGGATAGATATGCGCGGCCTCCAGCACTGCCAGGGCCTCACACTGCGTCACCATACAGCAACTGCCGTAGCGTCGTCGCAATGCATCGCGGAATTTACGCTGACCTCGACGTGCCCGGATTTGCCGTTCCACAAGGTCCCGACGATCGATGCCGTCAGATTGGAAACCCGCGTCATCGCCAGCTTGGTCCTCGTTCGCGGCGTCATCACGCAACCAGGGCTGCTGCACATTCTTCAACCCGCGAGTAAACGCAGGGTAACGATCTGGCGACAGATCCTGAAAAGACTGATTAAAGGCTTTGAAGGGCCTCGGCGAATTGCCCCAAATCTCGCGCATGTAATCGGCATCGACCGGTTCAAATGTGTTTATGGAACGAGGATCGAAATACATGGCACCGACGTATTTGCCGCCATCTTCTTCAACTGGCGCAGGAAACCGCTTACTGTCAATCAAGACAGCGCTTGCAATGATCCGGCTCGTGTGCTGAAAAAGTACGATCGTGCCGGACGTCGAGTTTAGCCCGCGACTTGGAAATAGATATCTGCCTTTGGCGGCGAAATCGCTTTCAAGGAAGAAATACTGCTGAATCTGCTCCCTGCTCATATCTTTCAGCTCCGGATCACTGGAGCTCATCGGCAAGATACGCACAGCAGGCGGCGCCTTGGGTGCATCCAAAGCCGCGATTATTTCTGCGGCCTGTGCCTTCGCTTGCTCAATCGCTGCCAAGGGCATCTTAGATTCACGCTCTTTGAAGTTGCGCGCCATTAGACGTGCCGATGACTAAACCAATTCGCTAGTCGCCCGCGGCCCCGCGGCGCTTTCGATGCCCAGGTCCACTTCCGGCGTGGCGTCCTCCTCCATGTCGAACCATTCTTTCTTAAACTCAATCCGCTTGCCCTGCTTCATCGCAATATTCGAGGTGAGCGCGATGATCGCGTCGGCCATCGCCACCTTCGGGCCGCACTTGGGTTGGTTCTCGGGGGAGGGGTTGCGAATGCACCAGGCCCAGTGCTCGATTTCTTCCTTGTAGCCGCGGCTCACATTCTTGGGGCCCGCGGCGGCCTGGGCGAGGGCGGCGCCGCCGCCCGTTTCGTAGGTGGTCATCGCCGCCTTGCCGCCCTTGCCTTCTTTCACTTCGATCTTCGTGCCGGCGTCGCCGCCCATGAATAGCAAGGCCTCCTGCTCGCGGTCGAGAATGAGCGTGCCTTTGGTGCCGAGCACCACTTCTCCGTAGCCGCCGAAACCGTTGCCGTTGATCGACGAGTAGCTGACGACGATCTTGCTATTGGAGTCCTTGATTTCGTCCTGCTTCTCGATGTCCTGGTAGTAATCCTTGGCGGGAAACTCGAAGTTGCAGTGGACGTGGTCATCGACGTCCCGGTCGGGGGGGAACAGCGAGCGGAAGCCGATGCCTTGCACCGAAATCGGGTAGACCTTGCCGCCGTCGTCGCGCTGCGAGCTGACGAAGATGCTCGAAGCGTCGAGCTGATGGCTGCCCAGCTCGGCCATGAGGCCGGCGCCGGTGCGATCCCATAGACGCCAGCGAATGAGCTCTTCCAGGGCCGAGCGCGTGCGACCGTCGGCCAGTTGCTTTTCCGTATAGCCGTACTTGTCCTTCGCATCGTCTACTAAGGAAATATCTTCGAGCTGCTTTTCAACCTGCTTGATCTTGGCTTTCCAAGTATCGACGGCGAGCGTGCCCGTCGCCTTTTTCAGTTCGCCGTTCCAGCTACGCAGCTTTGCGTACAGCGGATGCGCGGCGGCGAGCGCCTTTTTAGCGGCGTCGCCCTGCGCTTCGCTAAGGGCTTTTTCGAAGGCTCTGAGCGTATAATCGCTCGCCTCCGGTAGCGGCGGCGACCAACTGTCGCTGCCCGGCAAATTGCCGCGGTGCCACTGGGCGCGAATGTGGTGTAGGTCTCCCAAGAGCCCTCGTTTGATCTGCTGCACGGCATTATCGTACAAAATGCTGTAATGCCGCTGATGCCCGACGGCCAGGATGATCGGCTTGCCCTCTTTGTCCTTAATCGTCGGGTCCGCTGCGAGGCGGCCCATTTCTTTGCACTGGCCGATGGTCTGGGCCATCAGCTTCTCGCACAGCACATGCTTGCCGGCGCGCATCGCCTTAAAGGCGGCGTCCTCGTGCAACCACAGCGGCAGGGCGATGATCACCGCTTCCACGTCGGCGTCGTCGATCAGCTCGTCGTACTCTTCCTTGTAAACCTTGATGTGGTCCTTGGCGGCTTTTTCGCTCGTGTAGCCATAGACCTTCATCAGGCCCGGTCGGGCCTCGAGATTGTCTTGATCGCCGTGAAACGCCCGGTGCTGGTTGTAGGGCCGGATGTCGGCGATCGCGACCACGTCGACGTACTCTGGATTGAGCGCCCCAATCAGCACGCTCCCCTCGTCGCCTGTGCCGATGATGCCCACGCGCAGCGGCTTCTCGACAGAGGCGCCGTAGCCGTAGTACATGGCGCCCAGGCTGGCGCCGGCGACGCCGCCGGCGATCATGCCCTTGAGCACGTCGCGGCGATTGGGATTGGCGCCCATCGCCTCGTAGAAATTCTGCTTGCCGGTTTCGCGTTGCTCGGGCGTGAGATTCATCAGAGAGACTCCTTACGACCGCAGCATTTGCCTAGCAGTGCGCGGATGAAAAAATCGAGGCCGGCCCAACGTCCCGCCGCGGTAGCGAGCAGGACCAACAATC
>JBGSYU010000412.1:0-1808 GCA_041750715.1 Lacipirellula sp. | reverse complement strand
GCGGCGAACTCCTCCGCCTGCTTTTCGATAGATGCGCCTACGCTCATGGGGCCTCACTATTAGGAAGGAAAGGATTTAACCACGACGGCACGACGGACACGACGAACGACCGAGGAATTAAAACCGCTAATGAACGCTAATTGACGCTAATGATAATTGGCGGTCCTTCTAATTAGCGTCAATTAGCGATGATTAGCGGTTCACTTGTCACCTCACCGATTCTCCGATTGCTCTCGTCGTGTCCGTCGTGCCGTCGTGGGTCAATTTGATTTTTACTCTTTACGCTCGTCGTCTCGATCGCGCCAGACTTGTTTCTTCGCTTTGAGCAGCCGCTCGGTGTAAGACTCGCCTTCCGGAGCGTCGGGTTTCAGCCCTTCAACAGGGCCCGGCTTCTCGACGGCCACCACGGGACCGCCTTCAACCGACGGTGGTCCAATGCCCGCCGTCGGGTCGCTAATCTCGAATCGCGCCGCCATTCGCCGGCCCTCGATCTGCCGCCCGATCTCCTGTTTGCGACTTCGCAGCCGGCTCATCGTTTCCGGAACCGCCACTTCGCGCTCGCGACGTAGAATACCATCGCGCGCCCGGCCGAGCGCCGCCAGCAGCCACTCGAAGTTCACCTGCACCCGGCGAACGAACACGTCCCCCCAAAACAGGCAACTGCCCAGCACCACCAGCCACGGCCAAATCGACTGGTTCATAATCGCCGGCGGCAAGTCGCGGCGAAACGGGTTCTCCGCGATTCTTTCAGCCAGCGCGACCGCCGCGAGCCCGTCTTCGGTGAATTCGCCGACGTTGTCGGCATTCTTGCCGGCCGGAATCTTCGCCAGCGAACGCAGCAGCGCCGTATTGGTTTCGTTATCGCGATACTCCGCCGAATAGCCCACGTTCACACCCGTGCGAATCGGCGCCTTGTCGCCGCCCGGATTCACAACGATCAAGTAGCTGCCCGCCATCTCCGAAGGAAAGCTGCCGACATAACGCCCCGGCGCCACCTGTTCGATCGCGATCTCCACCGACTGCATATCCGGCGTCACCGCCATCGCCGTCATCGACTGGTTGTTGAGGAACTGCTCGTCCGCGTCCATCGCGGTCACCACCACCTCGGTGCGGCCGTCTCGCACGTCGGTCGCCACCGTGAAATCGCCCGTGTCGCCGGTGGGCCGCATCGACCAGCGGATGATCTGGCTGAACAGCTTGTCGTACCCTTCCCACTGCACCCACGGCGTGGCCCACCGCGTGCCGGCGTCGGTCGTCATCGCCACCGCCTTGCCGGCGCCGTACGTCCAGGTGGCCAGCAGCGTGGCATTCTCTTCCTTGGCCGGCAGCGGCGACCGCAGCAGCACCTCGACCAGCGGATTCTGCTTCACGGTCGTCAGCACGAACCCTTTGATCGGCGGCACGCCGCCTTCAACGCCGCGTAGAATTTCATGTTCGCCGGAGGTCACAATCGGCGTCATCAGTTCGTCTCGCTCAAACACCAGCGGCATCGCCACGCGGCGCGCCTCACGCTGATATATCTTCGGCAGCGCATTGGCGTTTTTCACTTCGTAGTATTTGCCGCCCGTCTTGCGGGCGATGTCGCGTAGCGTTTGGCTGCCTAGAAAGCCGTGCGAACCGACCGCCACGGTACTTACCTTCACGCCTTGCGTCGTCAGCGCCCGAATCGTGGAGGCCGTCGGCGCGCTCGGGTCGCCGTCGCTGATCATGATCATGTGCTTCACCGCGGCGTCTTGCAGCCGCGAGAATCCGCTGGCCGCCATCTTCATCACGCCGTCGAACGCCGGCATATCGCCAATCTGCAGCCG
>JBGSYU010000411.1:0-1884 GCA_041750715.1 Lacipirellula sp. | reverse complement strand
CGTCGCCATGCTCGCGACCCGTCGATCTCGGAGCCCGTCCCGCCCGCTTCCATCACGCCGGCCTCCTCCGGGCCTCCGCGGTGCGGAGTTTCCGGCGACCGAAACTAGCGAGCCCGATCGAGCCGTGCCAGCGGTCGCTGCTTGATCGCAGCAGATGCAGCGAGCACAGCGGCAATGGCACCTACGAAGTAGTTGATCGATCGATTGCTCCCCCTGCGCACGGCGGCGCTGCACGGACCACGTTCCAGCCCATGCCGCCGGCGCTGCCGCAGCGTCGGCGGCGCATACGTCATGTCGACGAGCATGGTCCAAAGGCGATGCCGAAGGCGATGCCGATGCCCTGCGGAAAGCGCTCGCGCAATGGATCACGCGACGCATCGACGAGATCCTTCGCGCGCTCCAGGGCGGCGATGGCAGGAATTTCGCCACGCTCGAGGATGCGCTGACCGCCGAGCGCGACCTACTGCCGGCCGCGGCGAGGAGCGAAGTCGAGACGGCCGAGTCGGAGCACCGCGGCGCTCCGCATTGCGCTGGTCGAGACCGGAATCCCCGAGCCCGAGGAGGCCTTGCGCCCGCGAAGAAGCGGCCTTCGAGACGGCCTCGCGGCTCGCCGGCCGGCACGGCATTACGGCGGACATCCGCCAGGACATGATCGTCCTCGCCGAGAAGTGGCGAACGGAGATAGAGCGCCGCGAGCGGCGGCTCAAGCAGCTCGCCAAGGTCGATTACAAGCACCAAGACGAGATCGACCGTCGCCTCAACTGGTGCAAGATCGCCCTCGACCGCCTCGGCGCAATCCGCGACGGGTCCGAGGTCCACGATCTCGCCGACATCCCGGCCCGGAGCGCCGAGCTTGACAGCATCTCAAGTGTGATCGAGGCCAACATCCGCGCCGCCCAGACCGAGCGGATCGGGCAGTATCGCAATGACGGGAATGCCGAGGAGGCAACCGCGCTCCTCGCCGCGCTGGACGGGCTGACAATCGAGGCGATCGAGGACCGCATCGCGCAGCTGCGCGACGGGCGCTCCGCGGCAACGTTCGAGACGGAGCTCGACGGGCTGGTCGGCGAGTTCACGCCGCGCTTCGTCAGCGCGCTGCTCGGAGCCGAAGAGCAGCGGGATGCCATGCATCAAGAGCACGAAAACGATTGCCAGCTGCACTGGCGGCCCCTGGCCATCAGCCGCACGCGTGAAGACGGTCGTCAGGAATGACGAGGCCGCGATGATTGCCAGAAGGTGATGACCGGCTCCGCCGCAGTATCTGCGCCGGAAGGCGGCGCGGTTGTGGTGCTCACCCCTGGTCAGCCAGATGCCAGTGGAGGAACGATGGGTAGCAGCCCGGGCAGCAAATTGGGTAGCAAGTCAGCCTGCTCCGGTGCGAGATGATAGGAGGTTTCGTCTACAACATACTGATATCGTTAACTGTGTTCCAAAGGCGCCTTCACTTTCATGGCGGAAGGGGTGGGATTCGAACCCACGAGGCGGTCGCCCGCCTGCTGGTTTTCAAGACCAGTGCCTTCGACCGCTCGGCCACCCTTCCGGCCGGGCAGTGATAGGGTCGGCGGTCGATCAGGTCCAGCTTCGGGCCGACGGACAGGCCAATAGACGGCCGATGGCGGCATCTTTCCAACGGGTGCGAAGTTCGATAGTTTCCGGGCAACCAGAAGGAGAGTTGGGGAGCAGCATGGCGGCAGCGCAGTTCCTTCGGCGACCGCGCCGGGGGGCGGCAGCCACGGGCGTATGGCTCTGCTTGTTGCCGCTTGCCGCTTGCGCCGAGTTCGGTGGTGGCGCTGAACAGGCGGTAAGTTCGGCCGCGCCAGCTGCCGAGCCGATGAGGCTTGAGACAGCATCGGCCGTCTCGCCCGACCTGGTGCCGGAACCGGC
>JBGSYU010000410.1:0-1614 GCA_041750715.1 Lacipirellula sp. | reverse complement strand
TGGCCTTCGAACTGCGGGTGCGGCACGCGGAGGCTGAGGACGGCGGTGAGGCCTTCCCTCACGTCTTCGCCCGAGGGAACGAGCTCCTTGAACATGGCTTCCTTCTTGCCGTAGGCGTTCAGCGAGCGGGTGAGCGCGCTGCGGAAGCCGGAGAGGTGCGTGCCGCCCTCGGTGGTGTTGATGTTGTTGACGTAGGTGTGAACATTCTCGGTGTACTCGCCGGAGTATTGCAGGGCGATCTCGACCGTGACGCCTTCGGCCTCGGCCTCGACGTAGAGGATGTCGGGGTGAACCGCCTCGCTGGCGCGGTTGAGATACTTGACGTACTCGCGGATGCCGTCTTCGTACTTGAAGGTTTCGCTTTCGTTGTTGCGGGCGTCGTGGATGGCGATACGCACCCCGCGATTGAGGAAGGCGAGCTCTTGCAGCCGCTTGACCAGCGTGGCGTAGACGAACTTGGTGATCTGGAAGATCTGCGGGTCGGGCTTGAACGTGGTCTTGGTGCCGCGTTTGCTGGTGGCGCCGATGCGGGGGACCTCGCCGGCGGGGACGCCGCGCTCGTACTCCTGGTGGTAGGCGTGTGCGTCTCGATAGACCTCGACCTGGCACCACTCGGAAAGGAAATTCACCACCGTGACGCCGACGCCGTGGAGGCCGCCGGAGGTTTGGTAGGCGCCCTTGGAGAATTTGCCGCCGAACTTGAGCACGGTCATCACGCCTTCGAGCGTGGAGACTTCGCGGTCCATCTGCTCGGAGAGCTGCTCGTGCCGCTCGACGGGGATGCCGCGGCCGTCGTCCTCGACCGTGACGGAGCCGTCGGCGTTCACCGAGACGCTGACCGTGGTGGCGTGGCCGGCCATGGCCTCGTCGATCGAGTTGTCGACCACTTCGTAGACGAGGTGGTGGAGCCCGCGGGGCGTGGTGTCGCCGATGTACATGCTGGGGCGTTCGCGGACGTGTTCGAGATCGCTGAGATGCTCGAGGTCCTTGGCGCCGTACTCGGCGTTGCCGTCGTTGGACGTATTGCGGGGCTTCTTTTCGGGTTCTTCTTCGGACATTTTGGATTCGACGATTGTGTTTAGCGCCGGTCGCCAGACCGGTCTTACCCAGATCGCTGTGATTGAAATAGATTGTCTTGCGAGGGTGGCCGGCGTGGCCGCCGGCGTTAAACCGTTAGCCGATGCGGCCGACGCGGAAGCGGAGTTGTTTGATGCCGGCGTCGGGGCGGGCTGCTTTTAGTTCTTGGAGGATGCGTTCTTTTTCGAAGCCGAGTTCTTGCATGACCAGCGAGTTGGCGGCCGTTACTTCCAGCACGCCGCGGCGGAGTTGGCCGACTTCGGTGACTGCGGTGAATTGTTCGCCGGCGGCCGCTGCCCAGGCTTCGTTCCATTCGCCCGCAGCTCGCACTTGGGCATAGCCGCGACGCTGGATGAGTTGGGCCAGGATGTCGCCGACGGGTTTGGGCTGCCGGCCGTAGAACCAGCGTCGGTGCGAGCGGCTGCGTCGCTCGAGGTCGGCCCAGTCGTCGGGGTTGGGTTCGGTGGGTGGTAGATTCATTCGCGCTCTGTATCGCACTCACGCGCGGTACGTTTGTAGCCCCGGCCTCTGGCCGGG
>JBGSYU010000409.1:0-2121 GCA_041750715.1 Lacipirellula sp. | reverse complement strand
GCAGACGATGGTCAGCGCGCCGCCGAACTGCAGATGCGACATGCCGGCGGCCGCGGCCCAGCGCTTGGCCGCGGCCGCCGCTACGAGTGCAGCAGCCGCGAGGATGAGCGACGTGCGGTGCTCTGTGCGAACGACGGGCGTCGTCGACGCCTTGCCCAGGGAGCTGAACGCGAGATAGCCGCAGTAGGCGATCGCGACGAGCATGGCGGGCAGCGCCGCGAGCAGCAACGGCCAACCCGATTGGGCGCCAAGGAAATGACCCAGAGCGAACACCGCAGCGGCGGCCGCAGCGGTGATGAAAAATCGCACGTCGGCGCGACCGTAGGCGAGGCCGCCCATGGCTAATTTGATTGTCGCCAAGTCGTGTCGAATGCGGTCGAGTTGCGGATCGTTCATCGCGGGACGCCTCGCACAGGGCCATGTACTCTCGAACAACATATGCTCTATAATTAGGAGTATGCAGCGTCAAGTGGGTTCGCAAAAACTATCCCGTCGGGCAGTTGCCGCGCTCTCCGGCCGGTTTTTTGGGCGCCCGGCTACGTCCTGAGTGGCGAATGAGAAGCGAAGAATTCGGTCGTCCCTGTCGGGACGTAGGTTCGCTCGTTCGCGGCGATCGCCAATCCCTCCCCTAGCCCCTCCCTTCGAGGGAGGGGGGATGATGCGCTAGAACAAGACCGTAAAGCCAGCGGCGGTGAAGTGGGCATCGTTGGTGAACGCCTCGCGAATGCCCAAACGGCGCATAACGACGAATGACGCCTGATCGACAATGCCCGCGGCGCCCGCATCGCTGCGGTCGAAGGCCGCCCAAGCTTGCTGCCACTCGTCGCCGGTAAGGATCATAAGCCGGCCTTTTGCAGCCAATCGCTGACGTAGCTGGTTCACGTCGCGGCAATAGGGGCGGCGGGCGGCGGCGTTGCCGCACTCGAGCATGACTGCGTCAGTCGTCACGCCCACGAATCTGGACTGCCTCAGCCTGTCATAGGCCATTCGCGCGACCCGATGCCACTGATCCGTGTCGTCCCAGAGGGCGATCAGCCCTACTGTATCTAAAAAAACCGCGTTCACGGCTGATGCTCATTGTGCCGTGCGGCCGTATCGGTGTGGCCGGAACTGTATCGTCGGTCGAGAATTTCGTAAATGTCATCCATGTCGTCGGAAGGTTCTCCGTCGACGACGCGGGGTTCAAACTCGACTCGACATTTGTCCGGCAGCACCACGGGATCGATCGGGTGAAATACGCCGTTTTCGAAGATTGCATGAACCGTATCCATCAGTCATCCTCGCAGATCGCGTTTAATTGATCCCTCTCATTATAAACCTCGCGGCCTAAACATCCAAGTTCTTCACATCCAGCGCATGCTTCTGGATAAACTCCCGCCGCGGCTCGACGTTGTCGCCCATCAGCACCCTGAACAACTCGTCCGCGCTGCCGGCGTCTTCCATGCTGATTCTTAGTAGCGTGCGGTTGGCGGGGTCGAGGGTGGTTTCGCGGAGCTCTTCGGCGTTCATTTCGCCCAGGCCCTTGAACCGGGTGATTTGCAGGCCGCGTTCGCCGGCGCTGCGGATGGCGCCGGGGAGGGCGCGGAGGTCTTCCAGGCCCGTTTCGCCTTCGCCGCGGCGCACCGTGTAGCGGCTGCCTTCTTCGCCGGTGCGTTCTTGGGGGATGAGGGCTTCGACGTCGAAGCCGAGCGTTTTGAGGTCGCCCAGGAGGTTGTTGATGGTGCGGACTTCGTGGAGTTCGACGATGCGCAAGCGCGGGCCTTCGGGTTCGCCGTTGGGGGATGGGGCGTCTGGTTTGGCGCCCCCATCCGCTGAAGCGGACTCGCCTGGGGCGGGGTCGGCGTTCATTTCCTCTAGTTTGGCGGTGACGGCGGGGCCGGCTTCCACGCGCAGCTCGTGGCCTAGTTCTTTTTCCTTTTCGGCGACGAAGGCGTCGAGTTGTTCGCGGGTGGTGAACCAGTAGTCCTCGAAGCCCAGGAAGACGTGGTAGACCGGTAGACGCAAGCTGACCGGGTCTTGGCGGACGGCGTGCAGCTTGAGGCTAATGCCGCGACGTTCCAGCGCGATGATCGCTTCCTCCATCGCGGCGAGGGTGCGAACGAGCTTGGTCATCCGCTCGCC
>JBGSYU010000408.1:0-3870 GCA_041750715.1 Lacipirellula sp. | reverse complement strand
CGGGCGTTCCGTAGGTCACGCCTTGCGGGGCGCAGGGGTCGCATTGCATCACCTGCGGCTGGCAAGCGGCGACCGGTGCGACGGGCACGGCGCGGCGACAGCAATTACAGCCGGTGGCGCCCAAAGCTAAAGCCAGCAGGGCGACGATTGAGACTCGTTCCATGATCGGTGTTCCTTAGGTCGTCGACATCTATCTCTTCACACGACGAGTCGCGCTTGCGCGAACCGCCTTGTAAACATTGCGCGCTCTAGGCAGCCACGCAAACGACCACGCCGAAGAAACCCATAGCTTTAACGCCGCCGCCCGTAAACTGTGCCGGTAGCGCGCGGCAACCCGCTGGCGCAAACTTGCGCGACGCCCCTCACCGCTCGTCGAAGATCCGCCGCTCGCGGCTTAGCGTCCCCCCTATTCCGCTTCCGCCGCCGCCCGCGCAGCCCGCCGAGCCCGCCGCGCAGCCGGATTCCCGCGCCCCGCCTTCTTCTTCGGCTTCGGATCCGTCCTCACCCATTTCGCCGGCACGTTGTCTGCATTCCACTCGTCCCACTGGGCTTTTAGCTCCGCCACCTTGTCAGGCTGCTCCGCCGCGAGGTCGTTCGCCTCGCCGATATCGTCAGCCAGATTGAACAACTGCGGCTTCAACCCATCGAGCCGCGACGCCACCAGCTTCCAGTCGCCGCTGCGAACGGCCCACTGGTCGCCAAATCGCCAATACAGCGATTCGTGCGGCGCGCCTTGCTCCTTGCCTTCGAGGTACGGCAGCAAGTTCACGCCGTCCAGCTTGTCGCTCGCCACCGCCTCGACGCCTGCCATGGCCAGCGCCGTCGGCAGAATATCGAGCTGGATCACCGGATGCTCGACCACCTTGCCGGCCGGCAGGCGTCCCTTCCACTGGGCGTAGAACGGCACCCGCACGCCCCCTTCCAGCGTGGTGGCCTTGAACCCCCGCAGCGGCAGGTTGCTGGAGGTGGTTTGCTGCGTCGGGCCGCCGTTGTCGCCGAGGAACACCACCAGCGTGTTTTCCATCAGGCCGTTCTTCTCCAGCGATCCCAGCACCTCCCCCACCGCGTCGTCCAGCGCCGAGAGCATCGCCGCGAAGGTCTTGCGCTTCGGGTTTTTAATTTGCGAAAACCGGTCGAGATACTTCTGCGTCGCCTGCAGCGGCGCGTGCTGGGCATTGAACGGCAGATACAGAAAGAACGGCGCCGCCTTGTGCTCGTCGATCCACTCGACCGCCCGCGCGGCATACGCGTCGGTCGTGTAGAACCCGTCCTCCGTCACCTTCGCCGGGTCGTCCGATTTGCGCGTATCGAGCAGCTCCGGATGGAAGAACGGCGAGTTGTTGAGCGTGCCGTAGAAAACGTCGAACCCGCGCTTCGTCGGCCGAAAGTGCGGCGCACTGCCCAGATGCCACTTGCCGATGGCGCCGGTCGCGTAGCCCGCCGCCTTCAGCCGATCGGCCATCGTCCTTTCTTCCAACGGCAATCCGACGGTCGTACTATTCGGCCCGCCGCCCGGATTGAACTCATGCCCAAACCGCGTCTGGTAGCGGCCCGTGAGCAACCCGGCCCGCGTCGGACTGCCATACGGCCCCGAGACGTAGCCGCTGGTGAACTTGATGCCTTCCGCCGCAATCGAATCGATATGCGGCGTCGGTATTTCCTCGTTCCCCTGGGCGCCAAGCTCACCCCAGCCCAGATCATCCGCCAGGATGACGACGATATTCGGCTTCGCCGCATCGGCAGCGAAGGTCGTCAAACTGTAACCTGCGACCGTCGGACCCAATGCCAAAGCCGCATAAAACCACGTCCGCCTAAAATGTCGCATGCCAAACTCCATAAATCGAAGGTTGATTCTTTGTAAGAAACTCGAGCCATCGCAAGACGCAATCGCATCGCGGTCCTAGTTCTATCTAACTCATCTTCTTTCTTTGCGCCCTTTGCGACCTTCTGTTCCCTGAATTCTCCGCTTTTTGAACAGAAGGCCGCAAAGGTCGCAAAGGTAAAAGGCAAAGGCGTCAGGAATTATTGTCCCTGACAGTCGACAGCAATACGCTCAGTATGCCGCGGCAAAAATCCGGCAAGTCGTCCGGCTTGCGGCTCGACACGAAATGCCGATCAACCACCACCGCCGCGTCTTCCCAGATCGCTCCCGCGTTCACCAGGTCGTCCTTGATGCCCGGCGAACCGGTCACCCGCACGCCGCGGTACACGCCGGCCGAAATTGGAATCCACCCGCCGTGGCACACGGCCGCGATTAGTTTCTTCGCCGCGTCGAATTGCCGCACAAGCTCCAGCACCCGCTCGTCGCGCCGCAGCTTGTCGGGCATGAATCCGCCCGGCACGATCAGCCCGTCGAACGTCTCGGCGCGCACGTCGCCGATGGCCGCGTCCGACACGCACGGATACCCATGCTTCCCGGCGTAGGTCTGCTTCGCCTCCGGCCCCGCGAGCACCACCTCGGCCCCCGCTTCGATCATCCGCAGCTTGGGATACCACACTTCGAGATCCTCATAGATCTCGCCGACGAACATCAGAAGGCGATTACCACGAAGCGGCTGATCCACGGAAACCTCGTTATCGAATCCAAGCCTTGGCCCGCGATGGGCGGCGGTACTCGCGGCATCTTATGTCTCTTTAACGCCCCTTGCAATCAGCGGCTCCGCCGTCATACCCCCTCCCCACAAGGGGGAGGGAGCCGTAATAGTCGAGCAATTCGCCAGCCGTTTCGTTACAATCGGGGTCGCACACTTCTTCACTTTTGAGGAGGCCCTGATGAATCGTTTCCCGCTGCTGCGGCGATTGACTCTCGCGATTCTCGTCTGCCTGTTCACCCTGCCGCCGCTGGCCGTGGCTCAGGCCAAGCCGGCCGCAGATTCGGCGTCGTCGAAACCCGACGACGGCAAGCTCACCGTCACGGCGACGCTCCTGATGCCCGACGGCTCGCCGGCCGCCAATGCCATCCTCCAATCCACCCGCCCTGAAATCGGTTCGCCCGCCGAAGCGCGGGCAGACGAGAAAGGCCGCGTGCAACTACGCGGCGTCTTCGGCAACGGCGCCCAACTGCACGCCTCGACCGCCGACGGTAAGCATCAGGCCGCTCTCCATGTGACGGCCAACGCGGCGCGAACGACGTTCGCCGCGCCGGTCGAACTGAAACTCGCTCCCGCGCAGCCGCAAGAGCTTGTCGTCGTCTCCAACGGCCAACCGGTGAGCGATGCCGTAGTGTTCGTCGAAGGCACCGGCTTCCGAGTTCACGGCGTCACCGGGCCGGACGGAACCGTCACGCTGCACCTACCGGCGGGGCGCGCGGCTAGCTCCGTAGTGGCGTGGCATCCAACCTTAGGTGTGGCCGGCGATCGCGATTTAGATAAGCCGCTAACAATCAAATCGCCGTTATCACTGCACCCGCCGGCGCCGCTCACCGTTCGCTTCGTCGACACCGAGGGAAGCGCCGTCCCCGGCGTCAAATTCGGCATGAGCGCGAAACACGAAGACGCCGATTGGATGTTAATTTCAGACGGCATCGCGTCGGCCCAAGCCACCTCCGACGAGCGCGGCGAAGCGGTCATCGGCTGGGCGCCAAAAGCGAAGCTCCAATACGTCGACGTGACACTTTACAGCGACCAGTGGAAAACCGACGATACCGACCTCAAGTCTATCGCCGATCGGCTGGTTGTGATCCACCTCCGCAAGAAGACGCCCGTCGAAGGGCGACTCCTCATGCCCGACGGCGCCAGCCCCGAAGGAATTCTAATCACCGGGTTCGCCTTCGGCCCACACGAGACCGGCGACATTCCCTACGCCCGCGCCCGCCGCGACGGCACCTTCACGCTCTCTGTCGCTTCGGCCCACGGGTACATTTTGGGCGTT
>JBGSYU010000407.1:0-5707 GCA_041750715.1 Lacipirellula sp. | reverse complement strand
CGTCGGCCCGGCCGATCGTCACGGCGTCGGCCAGATGCTCGGGCCGCCCTGCCCCGCCGCTGGCGACCACGGGGATCGAGACCGCGCGGCTGACCGCGGCGGTCATCTCCAAATCGTATCCCTCCTTTGTGCCGTCGGCGTCCATGCAGGTCAGCACGATTTCGCCGGCGCCGAGCGCTTCGACCTGTCGTGCCCAGGCGACGGCTTCGAGGCCTGTGCCGATGCGGCCGCCGTTGATGTGGACTTCCCACAGCTCGCGGCCGCCGCGGGTCACGCGCTTGGGGTCGATGTTCACGACGATGCACTGGCTGCCGAAGCGAAGGGCGGCGGCGCGGACGAATTCGGGGTCGCGAACCGCGGCGGAATTGATCGACACCTTGTCGCAGCCCGCGAGCAGCAGGGCGCGGATGTCTTCGATCGTGCGGATGCCGCCGCCGACGGTGAGCGGCATGAACAACTGCTCGGCGGTGCGGCGGACCACGTCGAGCATGATCTCGCGGCCCTCGTGGCTGGCGGTGATGTCGAGAAACACCAACTCATCGGCGCCATCCTCTTCGTAGCGCGCGGCGACGGCGACGGGATCGCCGGCGTCGCGGAGGTTCAGGAAGTTGGTTCCCTTCACCACGCGACCGCGGTCGACGTCGAGGCACGGGATGACACGTTTGGCGAGCATGACCCACCGCGGCTTGAGGCTATCGTTCGAGGAGGCTGAAAACGCCGGAAGTTCGCTGAATCCTTTACTTTAAGTGGGGCTTGGGGGGTGGTCAACCAGAGGCAGCTCCGCGGAGCCTTTCGCTCTTATTGCTCGACTTTTTCAATGTGCTAAAATTGCGTCATGGATCTCGCCCTGCCCGCCATTACGTCTGAAATGCGCGAGGCCCTCGCAGCCAGCGGAGGATCGCCGATCCACATTCAGGATCCGGAGACGCTGCAGGTCTATGTCGTCGCCGAGCAGCCCCTCGAGATTACGCTGGATGAGGCGTACATGCGGGAGCAGATCGAGGAGGGACTGGCGGATATTGAAGCGGGGAGAGTGGCGCCTTGGGACATTGAGGCGACGATCGCCGACGCTAAACGGCGGCACGCCGAAGATCGCCCATGAGCGAACTTCCGGTCATTCGCACCTCGCGTTCTGAGCAAGACCTGCTTGCCATCTGGAAACACATCGCTCGCGACAACGAAAACGCCGCGACTTCGATGCTCCGTCGCTTTGACGAGAGGATTGGACTGCTCGCGCTCAACCCAACGATGGGAGAACGGCTATCGGGATTCGATCTTCCCCTCCGGCGAATCCTCGTGGGAAGCTATGTCGTCGTCTACTAGGTGCTGCCCGACGCAGTGCAAGTCGTCCGCATTTTCCACTCCGCTCGGCAGTGGGAAGACATGAGCTAGCTGCTGTAGGATGACCTACATCGCCAGCGCCGCGGCGGACAAATCGGGCCGAACCGCCCCTTCCCGCGGGCCGAAGACCTTTTCGCGGTACAGCACCAAGCCGTGGGCGGCGTGGTAGAGCGCGCCGCATTCCAGGTCGAGGTGGCGGGTGCGATCGAGCACGCCGCACAGATAGACGACGGCCCGCTGAATCCAGGGCGCCTCAAGCTGCTTCTTCGGCAGGGCGAACGTGAGGAACTCCAGGATGTGGCCGGTGGCGGCGAGGTGCTCGTCGATGTTCGTCGAGTTCGACGGGCGGGCGAAGAACAGAATCGAAAACGCTCCGTTCGGCGATTGATTCGCCTGGGCTTGATCGACGGCCCACTCGATGCGCCGCCGCGCCGCTTCCCAACCGCCGGTCAGCTCGGCGTCGGGTTTTCGCGCTCGGTAGTTGTTCAGCGCGATCGACAGGCCGATCAGCCGGTGCGTGCCGCCGCAGGCGCCCTCGAGGATTTTTTCTCGGCCGACTTCCTCGTCGTAAATAGGCCCCGCCTCCATGGCGACTAGCCGTTCGAGCGTCCACTCCTCGCGGTCGGTGGCGATCCACTTCTGGTCGATCGGCTCCAGGTGTTTTGACAGGGCGATGACGGTCCAACTGCTTTCCTTGCCCTCCCAGCAGTCGTACATCGTGCGTTTGACCATGTCGTAGACCGTGAACTCGCGGCCGGCGACGTTCAGGGTGCGCGTGATCGGCACGTTCCATTGCGAGAGAATCGCCAGCCACTGGTCGTCGTGGCCTTGGCCGAATTTGCCGGCCTCGATCTCGCCGCGGAGGCCGCGGCTAGTGGGGGTGAGGGTCCAGCCTTTCATCGGCTTCCCGTCGAATATCCAGTCGACGGCAACCTTCTGCTCGCCGTCGGCCACGATCTGGAACTTTTCGCCGAAGGCCAGCACGCCGTGGAGCAGTTGCCAGGCGGCGTGTTTATCGAGCGACATCTGGCGGCCATGTTCGGTGAAGTCGAGCGTGGCGTCGATCATGTCGCGGAGTTGATCGGGGGTCGGCGGGGCCGGCGGCTTGGTGCTGCTGACCGGTTGAGCCTGGACGGGCTTTTCGGCCGGGGAGGGATTGCAGCCCAAGAGACAGGCTGCGAGAACGAATAACATCAATGAGTAATGCATGGCCGGCTTCACGAAGGCGGACGACGATCGAGAATCCCTCCCGTAGCCTCTCCCTTCGAGCGAGAGCAACTGGCGGGGGAACCGAACTTGACGCAGAGGCGTCGCGTACTAGTTTATACGATGGCGGCGGTTTCCGCCCGCCCGCGAACTTCGGAGGAACGACGTGTTTTTACAGAATTACCTCCAGTACCTGATGTGGATCGCCCCCGCGCTGCTGCTGGCGGCGTGGGCCCAGTGGCGGGTCCGCTCGACCTACGCGCAGGCGTCGCAGATTCCGTCGCGGCTAAGCGGCGCCGCGGCGGCCCGGCATATTCTGGACTCCGCGGGACTACAGCACATCGCCATTGAGCCGATTCGCGGTCAACTGACCGATCATTACGACCCCCGCGACAAGGTGCTGCGGCTGAGCGAGGGGGTGTACGGCTCGCCCAACGCGGCGGCGGTCGGCATTGCCGCGCACGAGGCGGGGCATGCCTTGCAAGACGCCCATCAATATGCGCCGCTGGTGATTCGGAACATCGCCGTTCCTGCGGCTAACTTTGGCGGCAGCGTCGGTATGCTGATGATCATGGTCGGCGCCGGCATGGGGCTGCTCACCGTGCTGTGGCTGGGCATCATCGCGTTTGGCTGCGTGGCGGCGTTTCAGCTCGTGAACCTGCCGGTGGAGTTCGACGCCAGCAACCGCGCCAAGCGACTGTTAGAGGAGTACGCCATCGTCGGGCCGCAGGAGATGACTTATGTCAACGGCGTGCTCAATGCCGCGGCATGGACGTATGTGGCGGCGACGCTGCAGGCGGTGCTGACGCTGCTGTACTATGTGATGATGTTCACCGGCGGGCGGGATGAGTAACGCGGCGGTGGACTTACGGCGTTCGATCGCGTCTAGCCTTGACGAAGCTTGGTCAGGGTTATTTTTTGCGATTGGGCTCGCTAAGCCGCAAGCGGCGGCTAGCTGGATTCTCCCCTCGAAGGGCGTTAGGATGGTGGGTGGCGGCGGAGAACCTGTCCGCTTCAGTCCAAAGATCCTGGCGCCCGGCGGCGAGGGGAGCGTGACGATGGTCCAACGAGTTTGCAATCACACGGCCCTGCTGGTGGTGGGCATGGCTATCGGCGCGGCGCTGACGGCCGGCTGGCATGGGCTGACCACCTTGCCAAAAGCCCACGCCGTGGCGACGCACGGGTCGGATAACTTCGCCATCGCCACCGGCATCGTCGAGGACGACGTCGAGGCGTTGTATTTTCTCGACTACCTGACGGGCGATCTCCGCGGCACCATTATCAGCCGCCGCAATGCCGCGTTTACGGGCTATTTTTCGTACAACGTGCTGCGAGATTTCGATGGCGTCGGCGACCCGCCACGGTTCCTATTGGTCACCGGAATCGCCGACATCCCCCGCGGCCGCGGCAATACGCAGATCGGACAAAGCCTGGTATACATAGCCGAGGCGACCACTGGGCAGGTAGCGGCGTATGTGATGCCGTTCAATTCGACCCTGTGGGCGTCGGGCGCGCCGCAGCGCGGCACGTTCCTGCTCGTGGCCAAGGGTTCGTTTCGCGACGCCGTCGTCCGCGATCAGTAACGCATCTAATGTACCCCCCTCCCTTCGAGAGAGGGGGATCCATACCGACCATCGCCATGCAGATCTCCGTCAACGGCAAGCATCACGACGTTCAACCAGGAGACTCTGTCGCCACGCTGTTGGAACTGCTTGGGCTAGAACCGCGCGGGCTGGCGGTGGAACGCAATTTGGAACTGGTGCCGCGCGCCGAACACCCGGCCACTCGACTCGCCGACGGGGATCGGATTGAGGTCGTGACGTTGGTCGGCGGGGGTTGACCTTCACTTAGCCCCCGGTCAGTGACCGGGGGCTAAATGGAATGGAGGCGCGATGCCTATAGACACGGCGACTGACGACACGCTTACCATCGGAAATCACGCGCTGCGGAGCCGCTTGATCGTCGGCACCGGCAAGTATGCCAGCTACGAGTTGATGGGCCAATCGCTCGATCTATCGGGGACCGACTGCATTACGGTCGCCGTGCGACGCGAGCGGCTGATCGACGCCCAGGGGAACAACCTGCTCGACCACGTCGACACCAGCAGGTACACGCTGCTGCCTAACACGGCAGGGTGCTTTAGTGCGGACGATGCGGTGCGGGTGGCGCGACTGGGGCGCGAGATTCTGCTAGGGCTGGAAAACCCCGGCGCCGATTGGGTGAAGCTGGAAGTGCTGGCCGACAAGAAGACGCTGCTGCCGGACCCGGTGGCGACGATCGAAGCGACCGAGCGCTTGGTGGCCGACGGGTTCGCGGTGCTGTGTTATTCGACCGACGATCCGATCATCGCGCGGCGGCTCAAGGAAGCGGGCGCCACCAGCGTGATGCCCGCGGGCAGCCCTATCGGGTCGGGCCAAGGCATCCTCAACCAGAACAATATTCGCATCTGTCTGGAGTATCTCAAGGACGGCGATCCCGACTATCCGGTGATCGTCGACGCCGGCGTCGGCACGGCGAGCGACGTGGCGATCGCCATGGAGCTGGGCGTCGACGGCGTGCTGCTCAACACGGGCATCGCCCACGCGCGGGACCCGCTGGGCCTGGCCGACGCCATGCGGCATGCCGTGCATGCGGGCCGGCTGGCCTATCTCGCCGGCCGCATTCCGAAGCGGCTCTACGCCACTGCGAGTAGCCCGGAGGAAGGCGTCATCACAGGATCACCCCATCGCTAACTTCTTGAAACGGTTCGCCTAAAGCCATGACTGACGACGAATTCGCGGAGTGGCTTCGTGCACGAAAGCGGTTAACACCTGCTGAGCGTGAGCTTGAGAACTATACCGACGAAGATCGCAGACGCGACATCGCCAAGTTGATGGACGCGCCGATGCCTCCGCGATCTGAGGAGCCGGAGGATTTCGAGCAGAACGGCATGGTGCTGATGCAAAGAGCATTCATAAAGATTCGCGCAAAAATGCTGGATCGAGAGAAGAGTATGAATCTAATCCAAATCACCTTACCTGAGACGCGGTAACTGATTGGTGAAAGCTGCGCGTCAGGTCGTGAAATGTCACTGTCGTTTTGATCGAGCGAGGTTTTCTGACTCAGCCATCGCGGCGGCCAGTTCATTTACAAGATCATCCTCGACTAACTGTTCGTAGGC
>JBGSYU010000406.1:0-2151 GCA_041750715.1 Lacipirellula sp. | reverse complement strand
GCCAGCCACGGACACGCCGCGCCCTAAGTCGGTTTCGTGGAGACTCCCGTTTGCGTCGACGTTCACCAATTTATGCTCTTCCGTCGTGACCAATTTCGCTTCGCCCGTTGCAGTACCGGCCATGGTTCTGAGTTCACGGCGCGCCTGGTTGCTCTTGATTCAGAACCCGTGTGAGCTCGGCGGCTAATTCGTTGAAAGTCATGTTCGCCATCGCCGGGCCGATCTGGCTGGCGTCGATCTTCGGGCCCAACTCGTCCTCTAGGTAAAAGAGGAAATTGATGACGTCGATGCTCTCGTCGAACATGTCCGTCGCCTTCGTCTCGGCAAAGCGCTGGAGCTTTTCGGGCGGCGCGGAGCCCTCGAAATTGGCCTTCATGACGCTCAGGACGGTTGCTTGATCCACCATGGTTCTCCTAGCGCACGCGGCGCACGCGTCCGTAAACGACATTGAAGCCAGCGCCCATCGTGAGCACGTTAATCGCCGACCCGACGGGGGTCGTGGCAGCCAGGTCTTTGAGGACGTGTAAGACGCTGACGCTGCTCATGTTCGAGTTTTCTCGGTAGTGTGCCACCGAAGGAAGAATCGCCTCCTTGGGGATTTTCAGCTCGCGGGACAAACGCATCAAGAGCGCGATTCCGGCGGGATGGATCGCCCAGCGCGGCTCTTCCCTCCAAAGAGCTTCCGCGTCGCGGAGGGCGCCTGCGATGATTTGCTTGACGTCGCTCTCGAAAGTCTTGTGGTCCGCGAGCCGGAATCCATAGTAATCGCCGTAACCCCAGCGAATCAAGGAAAGTCCCGTTTCGGCGAACTGCTGGTAGCGGAACTCCTCCAAGGCCAGCGCGACGGGGCCCTGCTCCACGTCGTTGGACACCCACACGGCCGCGGCGCCGTCGCCAAAGGTGCAATTGCCTTGCCACGCGTCCAGCGCCGTCGACTGCAAATTCACCATCGTCGACGGAATCTCGACCGCGGCGATCAGAATATTTCGGAAGCTCCCGTCCAGCGATCGCGCCAGGTTCAGCGCCTTGCTACTGCCGGTGCATCCGACGTTCGCCAAGTCGAGTAGCATGGCCGTCGGCGGAACCAGCGGTCCTAGCTCGCGTGCCAAGCGGTAGCTCAATCCGGGCATTAAATTGCCTGACGAGGTCGTGGTAATCACAGCGTCGAAGGCGACCTGCGCCGCCGCCGCTGCGGGGGCGATTTGCGCGGCCAACTGCGCGAGCGCCGCGTCGGCGCCGACTTCAAACGCGGTTGCGCGGCTTTGAAAATCTTCTCTCGCGGACAAGTCGGCGAGCGTGATGCAACGGCTTCGTTCGCCGATGAGCTGAAATCGCACGAACTCGCGTAGTTCTTGGAGCGACGGCTCCGAGAGAGGCAGCCGGTCGATGGCCTGCTCGAACGTCGCGAGCAACCGCTCGTTCGTCCACGATTCACCAACAGGGGCGACGTATAGTTCGTTGATGAATCGCATAGCCGACGAGTAAAGCTCTGATTCTGAGGGCGTCGTCATCCTGGGGGGCGTAAGTCATCCTGCAGACCCGGGTCATCCTGGAGACCCGAGTCATCCTGAGCGGAGCGAAGGATCTAGCGTGAATGCCAAATTCTTCGCTCCGCTCAGAATGACGTCGTCGGTTCGCAAACGCACGCTACTGCAAGTAATACTCCGAGGCGACGTGTTCCGATTCTTCCTCTTCGAGCCGGATTGGCGCCGGACGGTGGTTCTGGTCGCGCAACATCAGCGCCGTGGTGAAATCCTCGCTCACCACGTCCATATGCTGGCGGAGGTACTTCGAGACGACGCTGTCGTTTAGCTTTCCTTGCGCCAGCGGCATCGTGCAGTACCACACCCGCTCGTTTTCCGCGAAGAGCTTCTCCAATTGCTCGATGTTGTGAAGCATGACGGCCCCGCTGCGGCGATCGCGCGGCACCTGGGTCGTGTCGCCCATCGTCGCTTGAATAATCAGCCGGCTCTCGAGCCAGTAGTCCACCGTTCGCGGCTGGTCGGGCGTGCCGATCTGGTGCGCGGCGAACAGGTAGTTCGTCGTGTGGGGAAAAATCGAGATGACAACGTCGCCTTCGCGGATATGCTCGTGAAGGTATTTCGTCGGCTCGTCCCAGTCGGGAACGCGAAGCTGCTTGACGTCGAACGC
>JBGSYU010000405.1:0-9874 GCA_041750715.1 Lacipirellula sp. | reverse complement strand
CAGCACGCCCACCGGCATCGCCGGCTCGCCCGCGGGCCTGTTATCGGCCGTCGGCGTGAACGCCGCGACCGCCGGCTTCGTGGGCGGCTGGGCCACGGAGTCGCCTTTTTCCAGCAACCCGCCCTCAATCCACGCCTTGATGACGTCGAGTTCCGCCTGCGGCGCCTTCGCCCCGCCCGGGGGCATCGCCGGCTCCAGCTCATGATTGATCAACAACCACAGATGCGAGCTGTCCGTGTCGCCCGCGATCAATACTTCCCCGCTCGCCCCGCCGGCCATCGCCGCCGCGTACGAATCGAGCGCCAAGTCGTTCTTTTTCTGCTCCGGACCATGGCACGCGAAGCAATGCTGCCGAAAAATCGGCTGCACGTCGTCGGCGTAGGTGACCTTTTTCGCAGGGGGTTCGGCGCGAGCGCGCTCGCCGACCGGAAGCGAGCAAACAGTGGCTAGCAGTGCAAAGATGCAACGATTCATAAGTCGTATCTAGCCGAGCCATCCTGGCTCGGCGAAATGGTGCGCGGGTTCTGAAACCCAGGAGAACGCGTCCGGCCGGGATGGCCGGGCTATTTAACGATTAAACAAGAACTCTCGCGAATTCAGCACCGCCCAGAACACGTCCTGCAACTCCGCGACCGGCTTCTCGGCGGCGCCGCACAGTTCCGCGATGCGTTTCGACTCGGCCTCGGTCGGCCGCCGCGACAGGCAGCGCAAATAAACTTCCTCGACGATCTCGGGCGGCTTCTTGCCCGTCTCCAGCATTGTTTCGACGAGCTTTCCTTCGGCGATCTTGTCGTTCACCGCCGAGCCATTCAGCAGGTGCAGGGCCTGTGACAACGTCGGCTCCGAAGTCGCTTCGCACGCGCAAACCGTATTCCGCAGCGCCCGACCAAAGGTCGTGAGGAAATACGTACTCGTTCCGCCGTCGGCGATTTGCACCGCCCGCGCCCCCAGCGGCAATCCGGGAAACTTCTCTTGCGCCCCAGTTACTTCGCACAGACAGTCCAAGAGCGCCTCGGCCGGAATGCGGCGAATGCGTGCGTGCGCAAAGTTGCGCGTGTCCGTCGCATTGCTCTCGTTCGGTTCCGACGACCGCTGGTAGGCGCGGCTATTGCAAATGTCGCGCACCATTTGTCGTAAATCGTATTTGTACTCAATCAGCTTCGCCCCCAGCGCCGCGTGCAACGCCGGATTGCTGGGCGGATTACTCACCCGCGCATCGTCCACCGGCTCGACGACGCCGACGCCCATGAAATGCGCCCACACGCGGTTCGCCACATTCACGGCGAAGTACGGGTTCGCCGGCGACGTGATCCACTCGGCCAGCACCGCTCGGCGATCCCTGTCCGTGGTATCAGGCTCCGCATCGCCCAGAAACTTCGGCTTCATGTCGCGCCCGCCGAGCAGGTGCTTCGTTTCTCCGCCTTTGGCGTCGAAAATGATCGTCTCGCGATAGTCCTCGCCCGTCTTCCGCCCGATTTGTGCGAAGAACGCGGTGAACGAGTAATAATCGTCCATCGTCCAACGATCGAAGGGATGATTGTGGCACTGGGCGCACTGCAGCCGAGTGCCCAGGAAAATTTGCGCGACGTTCTCCGCCGTCTTCTGCGTAGTTTCCTCAATTTGGTAAAAGTTGACCGCCGGGCTGACGAATGACCCGCCGCTCGCCCCCAAGAGCGACCGCACCATCTCATCCAGCGGAACGCCGCCGGCAATCTGCCGCGTGATCCACTGCGAATACAAAAACATCGGCTTGTATTCGACGCGATTGGGAACGGTCTTCACCATCAACAACTCGGACCACTTCATGGCCCACAACTCAGCGAACTCTTTTCGCTGGAGCAGCTCGTCGATCTTGGCCGCTCGCTTCAACGGGTTCGAGTCGATCTCGAACATGTCGTATTCGTCGCGAGTCGGCAGTCGACCAATGACGTCGAGATTCACGCGCCGCAAGAATTCTTCGTCGCTGCACAATGCGCTGGGGTTCATGCGCATCGTGCGAAGCTTCGCCAGCACCAGTTCGTCGATGTAGTTGCTCGGCGTCTCCTCCGCGGGCGTGAAGGCCGCGTCTTTCGGCAGCACGAGCACCTGGCTGCCCACGGTGTGCGTATCGAACCGGGCCATAACGAACGCCTCTCCACGGGCTCCGGCCGTCACCAGCCCGTCGGCGTCGACCGCGGCCGAGGATTCGTTGTTCGTCATGAACAGCGCGAGGTTGCTCACGTCCCGCGTGCGGCCGTCGGCATAGTGCGCGACCGCGATAAATCGCTGAACGGCCCCCTCGCCCTCCAGCACAGCCCGCGGCGGGAACAATTCGACCCGCGTGATCGCCGGCGCCCCCGCCGCATCATTCGCTGCGCCCGCCTCAATCCAATCGCGTAGGGTCTTCGCGTAGACGCTATCCGGCTCGAACTTCTTCCCGCCAGTGTGCGGCACGGCGCCGGTGATCTTCGTGAGTAGCAGGCTATCGTCGGGAAGGGCGAGGTTCACTCGCCGCACGGCCTGCTCCCGCGTGAGCCGGTAATAATCGCCCGCCGGATCGAACCCAAACAGGCTGAGCCGGAACCCGTCCTTCCCACGGGCCGCTCCATGACACCCGCCCGCGTTGCATCCGCCGCGGAGGAACACGGGCATCACATCGTGCCGAAAGCTCACCGCCGGATGGTGCTCGATTCCCACGACTCGGATTTTTGATTCAGCGTGTTTGTCTCCGTAAGTCGCTTTCAGCAGCGTCTCGCCATTGGCGGCCGGCAGCAGTTTCGTCCCTTCTAGCCGCGCAGCGCCTTCCACCGCCCATGTCACTTGATCCGTAACGTCGATCGTCACGCCATCTGGGCGGGTAGCGACAGCCATGACCCCCTGATAGTCATCGCCGTTGTCGAGCACCAAGTCGCTCGGAAAAACCGCCATGCTCGCAATCGGCGCGAGCTCCTCAACCACCGCCGCTTGCGGCTTAGCGATCTCCCCCAGCGTCTTAGCCGCCGCCGGACCGGGGCTGCCAAGCACCAAGACGCATGCGAATCCCACGGCCAAAGCCCTTCGTAAATTCATGACGATTCTCCCCCCGACGTCGCAGGCCCTTGAGCCGTCGGATTCGCCGGCAGCGGCGCCTCGACTCGCAGCTCGCCCGTACCGATCGTGTGCATCACCGGCTCGCCGTTCTCGGTGATCGTCACCTGGCAACACAATTGTTTGTGATGTCCAACTCGCGCATCGGGCGCGACGACCAGCGGGAACTTCACTTCGGCCGAGTCCTTCGTGATCTCCTGCGGCGTCGACGTCACCCCCGGCGGCAGGCCCACCAATTCCACCTTCGCCGATCCTTCAAACGGCGTCTTGTGGGCGATCGCTACCGCATAATCAATTGACTTGCCCTGCTCCGTCGCCGTCGGCGGGAACGTCATCGCTAGGTACGGCGCCACCAACTGCAAGGTGGCGAATTCCGACGAAGTTCGCACCGGCCCGTTCACGTCGGCCTCGGCCACGACGACGATCTTCCAATCGCGCGGCCATGCGTCGCCCGCGGTGGTGAGGGTAATCACTGCCTCGGTCTGCCCCGGCTCAATTCCGATCCCCTGGTGCGACGACAATCCCGGCGGGTCGTACAACATCTTCACCGCGATCCGGCCGTCGAACCCGTCCCGCTTCTCGGCGACGACCTTGAGTTCCTTCGATCCGCTCTGCACGAGGGGCGCCTTCGGCTCGACGATGTTGATCGTAAACGGCCCGACCGCAGCCACCGCAACCGCCGCGCGATCGGCCCAATGACTCCAGACCGGTACGTTGTTCGCTCCTCGCACCAACCACGTCTGTTGCTTAAACCGGCTGAGCAAAGGCTGCGACTCGTCGGCCAGTTCCGCTGTGACGGTGGCCAATCCGGCGGCCAGCGGAGCGTCTGCCGCGGCGCGTAGTAAAATCGGCACGCGATTGTAATCGGCTGCCAACGGCGACCTCTCTTGCGTAACGCCCGCAGGCAATTCGCCGAGACCGACGTTCAGTTCCCCCGCCACGTCCACGCGATTGGCCGCCACCATCACCGCCATGCGACCGCCCTGCGGCACGACAACCTCCGTCGCTTCGTATTGAACCCGCTCATCCAACGACAAATCCACCGCCGCTTGCGGCTTAGCAACCTCGAGACGATACAAATACGTCGGCCCTCCTTGCCGCAGATGATCGCTTACCTCGGCCACATACTCGCCATCATCGGGAACGGTAAATCGGATATACGCGTCTGGCTTACCGGCATTGTCGTCGGACGACGTCAAAAAGATCCCGTCGGCCTTGCGAAGGTACAGCACTGAATCGAGCGGCGAACGAATCCGCCTCGCGATGACGTTGACGTCAAAGACCTCGCCCTTCTTCGCGGCGAAGCGAAAAAAGTCGGTGTCTCCCGCTTCGCCGATCACCCCGCAGAACGCCGCCGGCATGGCGCCGACGGTCGCCTGCTCCCGCTCGTTATTGGGCTCGATTTCGACGACGTTCGCCAAGTCGACGACGCGTATCGGAGCGCCAGTCGGCGCGGCGCCGCCATCGTCGCTCGCCGAAGCGCTGTAATGCAGCGGCGGCGTCTCCGGCAACGCGATCGTCTCGAGCTTCTCGCCGCTCGGATCGCCCAGCCACCTGACATCCAGCGGCTTCCCCGGCGGCCCTCCCCCCGGAAACGCCGCCGATGGCCGCGGGAACTTGCCCACATGCAGTCGATACGTCGACGCATCGCCGCCGCGGTAGGAAGTCTCGCGCAGCTCAACGATGAACCGACCCGTTTTCGGCGCGAGCAGGCTGCAATAGGCGTCTTGCTGCAACAGCGGCGAATCATCGGCCACCGCCACTTCGAACCTCTGTTCATCGAAGATCGCAATCGCCGGATCGAAGAAGGTTCGCCCGAGCCGCAAACCCTCAACCTCAACCGAAATCCGCTCGCCTTCATTCGCGTCGATGGCGAAGTAGTCCACGTCTTCACTCGTGACGACGCCGTTCACCACCGTCCCCAGCGCAATCGCTTGCGGCTTAGCGAATTCGCTATTCGGCTCTTGCTCGACAATCTCCGGCTGCGTGCCGATGTGAAACGTTCGCAGGTTCGTCAGCCCCGTCGCCGTCCGTATGCGAATTGCATGAATGCCTGGCTCGCACTCCGCTGCGATGGCGAGCGTCGCCTTCGTTTGATTGTCGTCGATCCGTTCGAGACCGCGGACTTCGATGCCGGGCTCGTAGAAGAGAATTTGCTGCGGCTCCTGCCCGATCCGCCCGCCGATGAGCGTGACGGCTACTTCCGTTCCGCGCTGCCCGCCCTGCGGCTGCAAATGATCCAACCGCGGCCCCGCCGCATCCACCGCCGCGGCCAAGCACCACGCCGTCATCGCGATCCAAAAAACCTTCATCACGCCCGCCCTCGGGGTTATCGAAAATCGCCGCTTGAGGCTTAGCTCTCGCAGCTACGCCAACAACTCCTTCCGCACCACCCCGCCATTGACGATCTCAATCGGCCGATCGCCCGGCGCCATCAGCTCCTTCGCCGCCGCGATGCCGAGCTGATGGTAAACCGTCGTGGCGAAATCCTCCGGTGAAATGGGGGTATCTTCCGGCTCATTCGCTGTGGCGCCGGACGACCCGATGACCGCCCCGCGCTTTACGCCGCCGCCGGCCATCACCACGCTAAACACCTTCGACCAGTGATCGCGGCCCGCCGTGCCGTTCACCTTCGGCGTCCGGCCGAACTCCGTCGACACCAGCACCAGCGTCTTGGCAAGCAGCCCGCGTTCGTCGAGATCACCGATCAGCGCCGCGAACGCCTGATCGAACACGGGCAGCTGCGCTCGCACGCCCGCTTGGATATTCACATGATGATCCCACCCGCCGTAAGTGAGCGTGACGAACCGCGCGCCTGCCTCCACGAGGCGCCGCGCCGCCAACATCCGCTGGCCCGCCTCATGTCGCCCGTAGCGATCGCGCAACTCCGCTGGTTCCGCTTCAATATTGAACGCCTCGCGCGCCTTGGGCGAGCCAATTAAATCAAACGCCCGCTCGTAGAACGTGCTCATCGCGCCCACATTGTCCGCCGTCGTTCGCTTCGCAAAGTGCTCGTTCACCGCCTCCAGCGCCGCGAGACGCCGCTCGAACCGCACTTGGTCGACGCCCCCTGGCAGGCTCAAGTCGCGAACCTTGAATCCGGCCCGTGCCGGGTCGTCGCCCAAGCTGAACGGCGCGTATGACGAGCTGAGATACCCCGGCCCCGCATGGATCGTGCTCGCGGTCGGCACGCACACGTACGGCGGCAAATCGTTCCGCGGGCCGAACTCGTGGCTCACCACGCTGCCCATGCTGGGGAACAGCAGCGCCGGGCTCGGCCGGTAGCCGGTATACATGTTGTGCTCACCGCGCTCGTGGGCCGCCTCGCCATGCGTGAGCGAGCGAATCACCGTCAGCCGGTCCGCAATGTCCGCCGTTTTTGGCAAGAGTTCGCTAAAACTCTCGCCGGGAATCTTCGTGGCGATCGCCTTCAGCTCGCCGCGATACTCCAGCGGAGCGAACGGCTTCGGGTCGAACGATTCCTGCGCCGACAAGCCGCCCGGCAAATAAATGTGAATGACGCTCTCCGCCACCACCGGCGGCGTCTCGTACGCATTCTCAGCCCCCTGCGCCTGGCGAATGGCCAGGTAGTCAACCAGGTTCAGCCCGAACCCGGCCGCACCGACTGTCAGGAAGTTACGACGGTCGAGCCGCACGTAGCGCGATGCCATGACAAGCTCCCTCCAACATGGAATTGTGGGACTTTTCTGCTTGCGGCAGTTTTCTGACTGTCAACGTCAGCGACGCGCGTGGCGTCGAAAGAAACGCTGCCGGGTACGTCAAATTCAAAGGGTCGAGATAAACCCGTTAAGGCGAGATCATCGGTGGGAGACATCGAGGGGCCGCATTCGGCAAGGGCCGCCGAAGCGAACTGCGGACAAGCTAACCCATTGCCCGACGAATGTCAAAAGAGCACCCCAGCCGCAGCGGAGTATTCGCGGCATATCGTGAGGGGGTGAGAAGGGCAAGCGACGAACGCCTACGGGTCTCGCTTCGACGCCGCTTTCTTGGCCTTCTTCTCCTTTTTCTCCTTCATCGTCAGCTTGGGCGCGTTGCCCTTCACCTTCCCTTTTTTTTGCTCTTTGTTAGCCACGGCTTAGCTCCAATGCCTTTTGAGGACAATTTCAGTAGAAACGACTAGTCGCAACGGTAAGACGACAAAACGCAAATCGCAGCCGGCAAGTCCGCGTGCCGTTGCTTCAATTTCAAGACGCTACGATTCTATCAAGAGAATCCGCGGCGTGGAGAGCGCGCGCCTCTAGAAAAATAGTCCGGGAGGGACTTGAACCCCCGACCAAGGGATTATGAGGCTACCGGCCCACTCCGCAATACTAGGGCATTATGACGGCTTGCATCAAATATGCACCAAGCGGCGCTTTCAGAGCTTCAGGACGACGTTTTGCACTAGGTCCAGAATGAATTCTTCCGACGTATGCTGAGTAATGACGATGTTGGACGGATGGGCGGCAGTGTTTCGTCTGTCTAGCTTCTCTTTCAGTATCTTGTGAACGCTATTGGAGATTATGCCCGCCGACTTCGCCACTTGGAGAACCTCAGATTCTTTAAGGGCCTCAAAGTCATCTTGCAAGTTGATCGCGGCAACGGCGGGCTTCCGAAACGTCAGGGGCAGTTGAGTATTGAAGTCTGAGAGTCTTTTCGGATCGTTCAATATGACTTTACACAAGTGGTCATAGGCAAGGTTCCAAGTCATAACGATTGCCGCCCGGAATGCCGAGTGACGGAAGCAAACTAGGGCTTCCTCAAGGAATACCTTTTCAGTCTGAATGGTCAGCTTGCCGGGCAACTCTTGTAGCAGCTTGTCTACAGCAATCGTGGCGTCCCGCTTGCCTAATACGGGGTCCAATTTATCGCGGGCAATCCGCGACAATTCATACCGGTTGCTTCTCTTGATCAAAAACTTTTGCTTGACAAGCGAAGTTAGAAAGGGCGTAATCCCCGATGGCTTTGGGCAGCCGGACCCATTGAAGCACGCCACTACGTCCGCTCCGGTGAATCGGGGCTTCTGACATTGCATGGCAAGATGCCAGCAGAATCGCTTGACTTGCTCGGTTGTGTTTAGCTTAGAGAAGCCAGCAATAGATTCAACAAACTCTGCCGCCGTCATGGTCAAGCGCTGCCTTTATGCGGCAGGTCATGCTTGACTAAGTTGATCCCCTTAGTGGCTATCTCCAAGGCGTTGATATTCGCCGCGTCAATCCAACCGTTGGCCTTCGCAATGTTGCGGATCGTCTTTGGCAAATCGTTAGGAACGCGAATCCCAACGTCATCCATACAGGTAAAGACTTGGTATGGGCCGACGTTTTCCACTTCCAGCACTTGGCGAAGATAGTAAACGCAGAGTGCAATCTTCTCATTTTGGCCCTTGGGTTGCTTCTCATCCATCAGGGCCTTTAGGTGCTGCTTGCCTGCCGGACGCAAATCAAGATTCTTGTCCAACTGCATTTTCGGAAATACGGCAGGCGAACGCGGCTTCGATGGGGCCACCGGTGCGGCGGGGGTCGATGCCGCGTCAATGATGTTTCCGTCGTCAACCAGTTCCCCATCGTCCTCAAACAATCCCTTTTGAGGGTCGCCGTTGGCTTCAACTGCCGGCGCCGCGAGGCTGTTCAATGGATTGGCTGGCAAATGAGGGCGAGCCACGGTCGCGGGCATTGCTCGCCCCATCGCTTCCTGAAAAGTGCGAATGCCTTGTTGCAGGGTCGCGTCGCTACCCTCCAACTGTATAAGCATGATCGTCATTTTGCCCGGTGAAGCGGGCTGCGGTTCTTGTTTCTTCGCCATCGGACTACCAGTACAAACGCGGCTTAAGGGTGAGGAGAACCAAACCCGTCGCCCATGCCCAGCGACCGGCCTAGCTAGCATCACGGATCATATCATATTGAGACAGTTCCGGCCCAGTAGGTTCGCTGCCGCGTTGGCTGCCTCCCAATGCCCGCCTAAAACACCGCTACAATGCCGCTTATTCCGTAAACCGCGTATCAGGTGTTCAACTATGGGTGATTCATTCCGTGTGTCCACACAGTACGGCGACTTAAAGGAAACCGCCGCGATTGACGGTCACGAAACAGGCGGCCCGCTGGATGAACTGGCGAAGGAAACGACGCTAAAGCGTGGTTTCGTGCCGGTCGGATTCGGGCTGCATCAGTTGCACACAAATGACGATGGCAAGCTACCGTTCGCCGCGTGGCTACGGCGTGCCGGCCGCCCCGATGAAAAGGTTTGGCCGGGCAACTGGTGTCAGCGGGCGGCCCAAATGCTCCAAGTGGATTTGGCGACGGCTGAGATAACGTATGAAACCGACGATGGGTTGCTGGACTTCCACGCCTTACGAGTGATGTTCATTAGTTCGCTTGTGCGGGGCGGCATCCATCCGAAGATCGTGCGAACGCTCGCCCGGCACTCGCAGATTGAATTGACGATGCAACTCTACACCCAACCCATCTGACTCACAAGAAACGGTGTCCGCACTGGCCGCGTTGCCCAAAGTTGCACCAAATATGCACCAAACTCCCGTCCGCAAGTGACATTCCTAGCCCGTTGCTGACCGCTCACGACACAAACGAAACAAGCCGCAAACCGTCACGATGAACGGTTTACGGCTTAATTCCCTGAATAGTCCGGGAGGGACTTGAACCCCCGACCAAGGGATTATGAGTCCCCTGCTCTAACCAACTGAGCTACCGGACCGTAGGCGTGTTAGCGTAAGCGGAACCGGCGTCGGCGGCAACGCAGGGGGCGGACGCGCGTGGCTGGGCTGTAGCGCCCCCCGCCCCAGGCCCGGGGCGCG
>JBGSYU010000404.1:0-2547 GCA_041750715.1 Lacipirellula sp. | reverse complement strand
CGAAACCCGCCGATCGCAGTCTACTTCTTTCGTATATTTCGTGTGCTTCGTGGTTGCTCCTCATTCCCTTGGAATCCTTGCCGTCCTTAGCGGTTAATGTCTAGGCTTTTTGAGAAACGCCCAAAATTCATTTTGAGATTCTCCCTGATTGCCATACGATAATCGAGTCAGCCGGCAGTCAGGCCCCCGGACTTATCTGCGGGGACTGCCCCGCACCCAATGAGAGACGGAATATGAAAAAGCAAACGGCGAACGGTTTTACCTTGGTCGAGCTTTTGGTGGTGATCGCGATTATCGGCGTGCTGGTGGCCCTGCTGCTGCCTGCGGTGCAAGCGGCCCGCGAAGCGGCGCGCCGCACGCAATGCGTCAACAACGTCAAGCAAATGGCGCTGGCAGCCGCGAACTACGAAGCTGCTAAAGGATATTTTCCGCCAGGGCGCCCGAATCCGGACTACGAGCAGCGCACTGTCACCGCCGGATGGATAGCGCTGCCAACCCCCGGTTCGAGCTACCCGCCCTACTCAGGAAGTACGACGACTCGGTACAAGAATTTCTCAGTACACGTTTGGCTGCTTCCTTATATGGAGGCGGGAAATGTTTTTAATCTCATCGACTTTAGCAAGGGGCAGTCCAAGCAGATGACCGACGCCGCCGGGAATCCTCTCAATCCCCACTTTAAGGCGTACGCAACTGCGGCTGGCCTATTTATCTGTCCCAGCGACCCCAATACCGGTCAGATCATCTCGGAGAACAATTACCGCTGCAATTTCGGCGGGTCCACGCCATTCGCAGGCGTGCAATCTGGAACACAAGATTCCACTGTGTTGTCGGCAGATGGCTTTCCGGCCGGCGGAAACGGTGCGTTTACCTACAGCAAAACGGGACTGAAAACTAAGGACTTCACGGATGGACTTTCCAGAACGGCCTTTTTCTCAGAGCGTACTAAAGGGACCGGCAACGGGGTCGGTACGCCACACACCAAATTCGAGATTCTTGGCATGGGCCAAGGAAACGACGTCACGCAAATCACTATCGGCGGCCCAAACACCACCAGCGGTCTTTACAACGATTGCCTGAATGTTACGACGCCCTCCGGCCCAGTCCTATATACAGCCGGGCGGTGGGCGGCAGGCGATATTTTCTCAAATGGCTGGCCATTCGCCGGATACGATTGCACGCAATATAACCATGTGGCGCCACCCAATTGGCAGGGGCAAGATTGCGGCAGCAATAGTTTCGTTCCCGATACTCCCTCTGAGCATGCAATCGTAGCTGCCCGTGGCGAACATAGTGGGAGCGTCGTCGTCGCGTTCGGCGATGGTCACACATCGATCGTCAACGACGCGGTCGACGTGGCCGTATGGCGTGCCGTCGGCACCCGTAACGGCGAAGAAACCAACGATAGCGAACTGTGACAAGCCATGGCACTGGCAGCGCTTCCTTACTACCTTCACGGGAGCGCGCTGCTGGCGCTGGTGCTCGCGATCGGATGCTCATCTTCCGACGGCAGGAACGGTGGTTCCCGTCGCTCTGCTTATGTCGCCCTGGACGAAGCGAACGTCGCTTTTGCCGCGCGAGACTTTGCCGGCGCTGAAGAGAAGCTGACCACTGCGATCGACGCTCGGGTTCTAAATCCGGACAGTTATTGTCAGGCGGTAACTAAGCGGGCTTTGTGTAGCGCTGTCGCGGGCAAATTTGAAGAAGCCCTCGCCGACTTGGACAAGCTGGGGCCGGCCCCGTCCAACGCGGATGAAGTTTTCATCGCCCGTAGTTTCATTTACAAGAAGCAGGGCAAGGCGGCCGAGTCGCGGGCGGCACTCGCCAAGGCCCGGCAGTTCAACCGTACCGTCAAAGAATTCAACGAGTGACCGCCTCCGTCGAGCCTCGCGTCCAATCCCCGGTTTAGCCGCGACCCGATAGGGGAGCGCGTCCCGCGCCCCGATCATCTCAACTGCCTACCGACGTGCCGCTCTTAACGGATGATCTCGCCAAGGCCGTTCGCCAGCGCGGCAACGCCGCGATCAGCTTGTAGCCATCGGCCGGCATGCTATCCTTCAGATAGCAAGGGCCTTCATTAAAAGCCTCCGGATTCTGCGGCGGAGAACTTCTGTGATCATTCAAGTCGACGCCTTATACATCGACGGCGTTCTACGCCCGAGTCAACCGGTAGCGCTTCCCGACGGCACGCATGTGCGCCTCGATATTCAAACTGACGCCGAACAAACGGACCCCCAGGCGTTAGTCGACGATGGTTGCGAGCGACCTGCTTCCGCCGCGGGCGCTTGGGCCAACTTTCCTGAAATGGACGCCATCATGGCTGCCGTCGAGCGTAGCCGGACGACCGATGCGCGGCCTGAGGTCGAACTTTGACGTTCCTGCTCGACACCAACATCTGCTCGGCCTACCTGCGCCGACCGGGGCGGCTGGCGCACCGTTTCATGCAGCATGCGGGCCAGTTGGCGATTCCCAGCATCGTGCTCGGTGAGTTATGGGTGGGGGCGTACCACCATCGAGAACCTTCCCGATTGCTACAGGGCATCGAGGATT
>JBGSYU010000403.1:0-1654 GCA_041750715.1 Lacipirellula sp. | reverse complement strand
GCCCCCAATCCGCCACGGCCCACGGCTGTCCTGCGTTTCCACGCGGATGGCAGCGGCTCGGGGGCAGTGAGCAATTCGGCGAGTTCGTCCAGGTCGATGGCCGCGATCCCGTCGTGGGCGACAACCTGCTCGGCGCCCAGCCGGAGCCGCACTTGATCCAGGGCGCCGCCCAGGCCGCGCTGATAGGGTTGCCGCAAGACTCGCACTTGGGGGAACTGTCGAGCCAGTTCGCACGCGGTTTCATACGTGCCGTCGCGCGAGCCGTCGTCGACGAGGACGACCACTACGCGTCGGTGCAGGATTTCAGCCAGATCTAGAATCCGCAGCACCTCCGGCCGTAACGTTCGTTCACGATTGTAAACGGGCAGGACGATAGTGGCGGTCGGATGCACGAGAGACCTCCGGAGCAGGGAGCCGTTGGGCGCGTCAGGCATGGGATGCATCGACGCTGGGATGGCGACGACTGTAGGCGGCGGTCGAAGGCTCGTATTGGGCCATAAAAGCGCGGGGCGCGGGTCGTGCCGTTCGTACCCACGGGCCCAGTGGACGCCTACTTGTCAGGCCTCGTTTCGCACGACGGTTGAAGCGGGTATTCTAGGTGTGCCGGCAGGTGATGCCGGCGTCACTTATAAAGTGTCATCCTGAGCTAAGCGAAGGATCTCGCGACGGCTCGAGATTCTTCGCTTCGCTCAGAATGACAATCCGCGTCGGAGACGCCTTCCAAAACGCATCTGCGAGTCGCTCGTGTCCAACGACGCCCCCAAGTTTGAAAGTCCCGATACGCTCGTGTCGGCCGTCGTGCAGGATGCTGTGACTGGCCAGGTGCTGATGCTCGCCCACATGAATCGGGCCGCGTGGGAGCAGACGCTCGCGACGGGACAGGCCGTTTATTACAGTCGCAGCCGCGGCCGGCTGTGGAAGAAGGGCGAAACGAGCGGCCACGTCCAGCGGGTGCGTGAGATTTACCTCGACTGCGACGCCGACGCGGTGCTGCTCAAAGTCGAGCAGACCGGCGCCGCCTGCCACGAAGGCTACGAAAGCTGCTTCTTCCGGCGTTACGAGGAGGGCCAGTGGCAAATCGTCGGCACGCGCATCGTCGATCCCAAAACCATTTACGAGAAAGATTAACCACAAAGACACGAAGGACACGAAGGGACTACCGACCCCCCTTTTTCTTCGTGCCCTTCGTGTCTTTGTGGTTGGTTTTCTGAACTGGAGAGTCCCGTGAATGCCGAAGCGAGATTTGCAGCGTTGAAGCTCGAGTTGCCGCCGGCGCCGAAGGCGGTGGGCGTCTATCGCCCGGTCGTTGAAATCGACGGGCTGCTATACCTATCCGGCCACGGGCCGCTGCGCGCCGATGGCACGCTGATCGAGGGGCGCGTCGGCGACGACCTGGACGTCGCAGCCGGGTATCAGGCGGCGCGGCAGACGGGCCTGGCGATTCTCGCCACCTTGCGCAAACACTGCGGCAGTCTCGACGCGATTGCACGGTTGATTAAGACGCTGGGCCTCGTCCAAGCGACGCCCGGATTCACCGATCACCCGGCGGTGATCAACGGGTTCAGCGAATTGATGCGCGACGTGTTCGGCGAAGAGCACGGCATCGCGGCGCGGAGTGCCGTGGGGGCCGCGTCGCTGCCGGCGGGTATGGCCG
>JBGSYU010000402.1:0-6974 GCA_041750715.1 Lacipirellula sp. | reverse complement strand
GGCGGCGGCGCTGCGGGCGATTGGAACATCCACGTCTGGGCCGGCGAGCGAAACCCCGACACGAGCTTTAAGTACTTCACGTTCACTGGCAGCGTGGTCGACGGCGACCCGCTGAACCCCATCGCCATCGGTACCGATCTGGGCGGGTTGTACGCCGTCAACAATGACAACTGGCAGTGGACGATCAAGGACGCTGCCAACAATGTCATACAGGGTCCCTACGGCGAGACGGGCACGGGAGTCACTGCGATAAGCCCGTTCACGGGCCTACCGACGGCGCCCAACTGGAGCGTCAATTCGGGCGAGATCTTCCGTCTCGAAGCGTTCGCGGCAAGTACGAATCCGACGCAAGCAACCTACCTCAACTCCTGGCTGAACGACTATCAAGACGGGTCGTCGAGTTCCTACGGTGAAAGGAACGTGTGGAGCGGCGGCAGCGGGGTGCAAGACCTCGGCCCGCTACGCGACTGGCTCCAAACTGGCGATATCAATCTCGACGGCGCCGTCGACGGGGCCGACTTCCTGGCTTGGCAGCGGGGATTGGGAACCGCAGGCCCTTCCCTGTTCAATGGCGACCTCGACGGCGATAGAAGCGTGACCGGCGACGACTTGGCGATCTGGAAAAACAACTTTGGAACGCCGGCCGTTCCGGCGGCCTCGTCGGTGCCGGAATGTAGTTCCGCGTTGCTGGCGGTCCTCGCGGCAATGGGCGCCTGGACCCGTCGATGGGCAGGCCTGACGCCGCACCACTGAGCCCGACCGACTTCTCGGTTCCCATGTTCCTCGGAAGGAGTCGAACATCGTGTCGACGCGATTGTTGCAACGGAAAGCCTTTACTTTAGTCGAGCTGTTGGTCGTGATCGCGATCATCGGCGTGTTGGTCGCACTGCTGCTGCCGGCCGTTCAGGCCGCGCGCGAAGCGGCGCGACGGACCCAATGCTTGAACAATCTGAAGCAAATGGGTCTGGCCCTGCTGAATCACGAAAGCGCCAAGGGACACTATCCCCGCGGCAGATGGAATATCGTCGCGGGTGATTTATCGAAGCACATCGTGCCCGACCGCCCGGCGGATAAAAGCAACGATCATTCTTGGCAGGTTCTAGCGCTCTCGTACGCCGAAGAAACTAACATCGCCCAGCAGTACGACATGAAGAAGGCGTGGTTTACGACCGAGAACCGAGTTCCAGTGAGTTCGCCGCTGGCGATTTTTCGGTGCCCGAGCGTGCCCGAAGTAGAGCGGTTTGACGCCAACTTCACATCGGCGGCCAAACCGGCCGCCGGCGACTACGGCTGCACGAACGGAATTGGCAAGAACACATGGTCTACCGCTCAGCCGTCGCTCGGGCTGTATCCGGGCGACCTCGACGGAACCAATGAGGACAACGACCGCGTGATCGGAGTCTTGACGAAGGTGCTAACTCGGCCTCCCTGCGAGATCAAAGAGATTACCGACGGCACGTCGAATACCGTCGTCATCGCCGAGAGCGCCGGGAAACCCGATAAATACACGAAGGGTCAGAAGGGCGACGCCAACGGCAATCAGGTCACCGCCACGGCGGGCAGCGGCTGGGCCGACCCCGACTCAGGATTCACGGTGAACTCGTCGCAATTCATTAATTTCAGCAACGATCACGAGGTGTACAGCTTCCATTCCGGCGGCGCGCACGCCTGCTTCGCCGACGGGCATACGAAGCTAGTCAACGAAGCGATCGACGCGACGGTGGGCATCGCCCTGGTGACCCGTGCGGGGGACGAGATCATTCCCCAGGATGCGTTCTGAACGGACGTTCATCCGCCTTCGGCGACTAAACGGCCGGCGTCGATCTCGTACCGCCGCTGCAGCCGCTGGGCCAGCGCCGTGCTGTGCGTGACGGCTACGAGGATCGCGTCGTGCTCCGCTTGAAGCTCGATCATCAACTCGACGATTGACGCGGCGGTCGCACGGTCGAGATTGCCGGTCGGTTCATCGGCCAGCAGCAGCGTCGGCTTGCGGAGGAGCGCACGGGCCAACGCGGCGCGCTGGCGTTCGCCGCCTGAGAGCTGTGCTGGTCGATGATTCATTCGGTCGGCAAGCCCAACCCGCTGAAGAAGCTGTTCGGCCTGAGCGACGTCGTCCTTCCCGGCGGAGCCTTCAGCCAAGAGCGGAACCAGCACGTTCTCCAGCACCGAGCACTGCGGAAGCAGGTAATGTTCCTGAAACACAAAGCCGATATGCCGGCTGCGGAATGCGGCCAGTTCCGGCTCGGTAAGGCCAAACGGCGAAACGCCGTCGAGCTGGTAGAGTCCGGACGACGGCTGATCGAGGGCGCCGAGGATCGAGAGCAGGGTACTCTTGCCCGAACCGCTGGGGCCAAGGATCGCGGCGCTCTCACCGCGGTCGAGCGTCAGGCTTGCGTCCTGCAACACGACTAAGTCGCCCGCGGGCAGGGGAAACGCTTTGGTCAGCGATTGAGCGACGAGCGCGGGCATGCGGCCATTGTGACAGCGAGAAAAGCCTGAGCCAAGGCTATACGCTATCGGCCAGGATGGCGTAGCTAATTCGAGCGCATTTAATATAGCTGTAGCGGAAAGCGGTCATTCTGAGCGGAGCGAAGAATCTAGAACTACGCTAGATCCTTCGCTCCGCTCAGGGTGACGGTCGCTACAGCTAACTGAAATGCGCGCTAGGCCGCGTAGGTCTTGAGCTTCTCGACGATATCGGCGGGGATCGGCTGGGATGCGGGCAGTTCACCGACGCCGAGGTGACAGAAAACGGCGGTCATGCTGCCCGCGGCGATTTCGGCGCCGGCCCGGGTGAAACGAAAATCGTGCGTGACGCTCTTCGTCCCGATGCGCGCCACGGCGACTGCGATGTCAAGAATGTCTTCGCTACGCGCGGGCGAGACATAATTGCAAGTCGCGCTCACCCGGGGGAATGCGACCTTCTCGCCGTCCAGTCGGAAGTACACGCTCAGCCCCAGCGACCGCAGCATCTCGTGCTCGGCCGACTCCATATAGATGAAGAACGACGCGAAGTGCATGATGCCCGCCATGTCGGTGTCGTGAAACTCGACCATGCGCGATGTGTGAAAGGGTGACGGCATAAGGAATAGTTGAGGCGTTTAGTGGAGCCGCGCACACGGTCATTTTGAGGTACTCCGAAAAATCTGGCCGGACTCTTCGGAGTACCTCAGAGTGACAGCTTCCGGACTTTGCAGTTCACCTGTCAAGGCCGCCGGGGTCACAGAACCCCGGCTACAGCTCTCGGTACAGAGCCAACGTCTGCTCGGCCATGGCCCGGGCGTGATAACGATCGTGGACCGCCCGCTGCCCCGCGCGGCCGAGCTGCTCGCCACGCTCTGGGTGCATTAGAAGCTCGGCCAGCTCGTTCGCCAAGTCAGCCGCATCGAGCGGCTCGTGCAGGATGCCGCCGCCTATGTCGGCGATCAACTCCGGAAACGCCCCGTGTCGCGGCACAACCACCGGCACGCCGTTCGCCAAGGCTTCCAGCACGGGCAGTCCCTTGCTCTCGCGGTACACCGTCGGCAAGCTCAGCACGTCCAGCGATTGCAAGAATGCGATCTTGCCCGCGCGGTGCAGTTCGCCGTGGTACTTGAAGCGTCCGGAGAGCGGGCCGCGACCGAGTCGGTGCTGAATTTCGTCGAGATACAGCCGATCGCCATCGCCGAGATATCCGGCCGCATGAAGTTCGAACCGCGGCACGTCCGGGCGGGCCGCCAGGCGCTCGCACGCATCCGCCAGCAAATGCAGCCCTTTGTCGTGGCAGATACGCGCGAAAAACCCAATCCGCCGCGGCTCGCCCAGGGCCGGGGCGCGGCGGTCGCCGTGCCCCGCGAGTTCCAGCCCGTGCGGAATCACGCGAATGCGCTCCCGCGGGACGGCCAGATAGTCGGCCATGAAGTTCGCATAGTAGTCGTTGAGCGCGACGAAGGCCGCGACCTCTGCCGTCCGCTCGCGCAGCAACTGCCGCGCTTGCGCATAGTGCGGCGGCGCGAGTTTCTCCAGAAAAAGATCCTCGCCCGAAAGCGTACACACGATCGGTGCGCGGCAGCGGTCGGCAATCATCGGCGCCAGCCCGAGCATCATCGAGTTGGAGAGATGCACCACATCGGGCTTCACGTCGCCGACTAGCCAATCGACCAACTTGTCCAGTTCCTTGCGCTGATTCCCCTCTTCGCCGCGCAACATCGACACAGCCATGTCGCCCAGCTTCGCGGGGTCGACGCTCGCTGCACCGGCGGTAGCCCAGCGGAGCAAGGCAGGGTGGTCGAGCCAGCGATCGAGCCACCGCGGCGTGCGGCGGAAGAGCGAAACCTTCTGCTGCAAATAGGCGTTCACGCCGCCGTAAAACACGCGCGGCTCGCTCACGTCGCGCTCGTCGGTGCGCAGCGGCGTGTAGATGGGCGCCAGAACCACCTCTTCGCCCAATTCCAGCAGCGCCGCCGCCAGCGTGTTGTCGTGCAGACAACTGCCGCAGTACATGCCCGCGGCACCGGCGGCGAGATAGGCGATTCGCATAGCAGCGGGGCTGGGGGCTGGGAATTGGGGAGAAAAGCGGAAAGCCGACCAGTACCTCCGCTTTCCGCTTTCCGCTTTTTTTCTCTTCTCACGCAATCGCCGGCACGCTCGCGTCCTCGGGCTCCGCGTTGGGATCCTCCTCCGGCAACTCTTCCTTCATCCGCTCCAGGAACGGATCGAGATCGTCGAAGATGCCGCCCACCCGATCGTTAAACACACGGCCAATCAATAAGTCGGTCAACTCGCCGCGATGGTGCGGAAACTCTTTCACGAATTTTCCGACGCGAAAACCGCCGGAATAAAAGGCGTGTACGAGTCTACGGACCCAATTGGTCTTTTCGCTGAACTCCGGAACCCAGCGACCGAGCACTTCGCCGGAGAGGTCTCCCGTTTGCAGCCCTTCGATGATGCAATCCGCCGCCATCTGGCCCGACTTCAGCGCGAAAAAGACGCCCGACGAATAAACCGGGTCGATGAAGCCCCAGGCGTCGCCCACTAGGGTCCACCCGTCGCCCGCCGAGCGATCGGTGACGTAGGAGAACTCCTTGGCGACGACAAGCTCATCCACTTGCTCGGCGCCCTCCATCCGTCCTTCGAGTGCCGCACACTTCGCCACCTCTTCAAAGAACGCCTCCTGCGGCGTGCCGCGACCTTTGAGCAGGTACTCGCTATCGCCCACCACGCCGATGCTCACCACGTCGTCGGCCTGCGGGATGTACCAGAACCACGACTTGCGCTGTTCGGTGTGCAGGACGATGGTGTACACGCCGCCGTGCTCGGTGTCGCGCTTCGCCCGGCGGAAGTGGCCCCAAATCGCCGACTTCTTCAGCGCGGGATTCACCCGGCGCACACCGAGCTTGTTGGAGAGGATGGCCGACTGCCCCGTGGCGTCGGCTACCACCTTCGCCCGCACGTCGCGCGTCCGCATCTCGCCGCTCTCATCCTCGTATTGCATCCGCACCCCGACCGCGCGAGCGTGTGCATCAGTCCCTTCCCCCTTCCCCTTTCCCCCTTCCCCTCTCCCCGCTCCCTCCATGATCACATCCAGCACCCGCACCCCCTGCCGGCAATCGGCCCCGGCCTCCGCCGCATTCTCAAACAGCATCTGGTCGAACTCAGGCCGCGGCACGTGCCACGTCTCGCTGCATTCGTGCGGATCGTTCCAGCGGAACAAGAACGGCGCCGACTCGCGCCCGGCATGATTCACGAACTGCACGCCCACTTTTTTGGCGTAGCCGCTGGCCTTCATTTTCTCCAGCACGCCCAGCCGCTCGAACACGAAGTAGCTATCGGGCATGAGCGACTCGCCCACATGCCGACGCGGAAACCAGTCGCGCTCGACGAGCAGCACGCTGAATCCCGCTTTCGCAACGAGCGCCGCCACCGTCGACCCCGCAGGCCCGGCTCCCATCACGATGCAGTCATAACTTTCGGCGATGCGTTTCATACTCTCCATTCCCCGTTCTTCCGCTTTCCGCTTTCCGCCCTCGGCTTTCCTCACGCTCGCACCATCTCCAACAGTTCCACCGCCGGGCGACCCTCGACCTCTATTCCGGCCGTCCGTCCGAATATGCATTCGCCGCTTACGTAGGCCGGTTTCTCCGAAACCGGCCGCGAGTCTCGGAGAGACTCGCCTACGTATCCCAAATGCTTTCGCAGTTCCGCCCCCGGCCGAATCCGCCACAGCCGCTCCAATTTTACATGCCGCAGCACGTTGTGGCGAATCAGGATACGGCCCAGCGGCATACGCTTCGCATCGATCTCCTCGCAAACCACGGGGGACAATCCCCGCATATCGATTCGCATGATCCCCAGTTGCACCACGCGCCCGTCGGACTGTAGCGCCAGCAAGCTGGCCCGCGTATACACGTCGCCTTCGCGATGCTCCTCGAGCACCCGCACGTCGACCAGACTGCCATGAAACGCCTCGACCGTGACGGTCATGTGATCGTCATGCGCCAGCAGCGTCTGGTAGTCCGGGGGCATATCCGCCGGCTGAACCTCCTCAAACTCGCCCAGCTCGGCAAGCCGCGGGTAGAACGGAGCGGTGATGGCAGCAAGTTGAAGCACGGCTGCGAAATTTTTCCCCTCCCCCTTGGAGGGGAGGGGATTTGGCGGGCGGGATCGACGAAGGCGAGACCCGCATTGTAGCAGGCCCATTCCATGTGCCGTAGCGGCCCCGCGCAAAAACAATCGCCAAGGTCGAGCGCGCCGCATCGAATCCCAAGGGGATTCAATCATCCAGCCCAGGGTTGGTCGCGCCAGCGACCTACCCTGGGTACGAGCTCGACGCTCAGCGCCAACCCTGAAAGGGTTACATCGCGCGCCCCATCGACGGCTGCAACTCTTTCAGAGTTGACGCGCTCGGCCTTATCTCCTGACCCAGGGTAGCGGCTGCGCCACAACCCTGGGCTGAATGATGAAATCCCTTCGGGATTGGCACTCGCCGAGCAGCC
>JBGSYU010000401.1:0-22942 GCA_041750715.1 Lacipirellula sp. | reverse complement strand
CTTCGCCTATTTCGACGCGGGCGGCATCCCCGTGGTGATGGGGCTATGCAATTTGCCGGCGGCGCCGGGCGGCGAAAAGGCGCCGGAGGTTCCCGGCCCTGGCAACGGGTACGTCGCTTACTGCGAAGGCGGCCGGCTGGAGGGTCAGCGCGGCAGCGCCGTGGCGTTCGACGAGCAAGGCAAGGAGATCAAGAAGTTCAAGGGCGGCGGCGGCAACGACCTTCATCAGCAGAACTTCATTGACGCGGTCCGCTCCCGCGATGCACGGTCGCTCAATACGACCGCCGAGGTGGGGCTGTACTCCACCGGCTGGTGCCATCTGGCGAACATTGCGTGCCAAGTGGGCGAGAATGCGTCGGACGACCGCGTCGAGGTGATCGCGTCGCACTCGCCGCAGGCCAAAAAGCTGATCGACGAACTTGCTAAGGTTCTGGAGGCACACAGCATCGACCCGAAGGCCGGGCAAATTTAGCTCAACTCCGTGCTGGAATTTGATCCGGAGGAAGAAACGTTCGTCGGCGAAGGCGCAGAGGCCGCGAACCAGCATCTAACGCGGGAATTTCGGGCTCCGTACGTCGTGCCGGAAGTTGCGCTGGAAGTGGTGCGGCAGGCGCAGCGCTAGTAACCGCGGTGGGCGACGCGAGGAGCCCGCAGCGCAAGCAAGGGCGTTAAAGTTTCGTTCGCTGGTGACGCCTTGCTAGCGCTGCGGGCTCCCATTTGTCGGCGCAGTAGCAGCGCTAAGCCGCAAGCGGCAATAGTCACTTTTGAAGGGGCATGTTTTGCGCGGCCGTGCGATTTGCCAGTAGGTCGGCGATAACCGCGTCGGTGATGTCGGCGGCTGGAGCGAAGTCGTACAGCACGCTATCGTTCTTGGTCACGATGACCGACAAGCCGCGGCTCTGAGCGACGCGCCGGGCCGACGGCTTGATCTCGTCGCGGAACTGGGCGATGAGCTGCGCCCGATGCTTCTGCAGGTCGAACTCGGCTTGCTGCTTGACCTTGTTGAGGCTCGCGCTGGCCTGCTTCTGCCAGGTGGCAAGCGTGACGTCGCCCTGGTCGGCCGGGGCTTCGGCGAGCTTTTTCTTTTGATCGGCGATCTGCTGGTTGTAGGACTTCGCCAGGTCGACCACCTGCTGGCTGAGCGAGGTTTGGCGATTGGTAATCGACTGAGCGATCTGCTTGTCCGTGCCAAGTCGCTGGGCGATCGCGTCGAGGTCGATGACCGCGACGGCGCCGACCGAACCAGACGCCGTTGTAGTTGAGCCGCGGTTGCAGCCGCCCAGTACCGTTAGGGACAAACAGGCGACGGCGATTAACGGTGCCGGTGCTTGCATCGAAAGATTCCTTAGCGTGGAAATGGGTGGCCGCTTCGCCGCGGCCGCTAATGAGACCAGCGCCTCGCGGGGCGGCGAGGATAGGAAATCTCTCCGCTTGAGGGCAGAGCATTCTTCACTTGGCGCCGGCGGCGCCAGCATCGCGCGTCCAAGGCGGAGAATTGGGGGACTTCTACTGTTGCCGGCCCTCGTTGGCGCCGATAGAGAGCCAGTAAGCTACGCCGACTTTGCGGATTGTACGGATCGTACGGCCAAAAATCGCGGTGGCCGCGGTGGCGGTAGCTCCCGTGCCAAGGGCAAAAGGAGTCTGACGTGTCGAGTTGTTTCAACGGCGATTGGCATGCACGCCAGCTTCGAGTGTTCGTAGCCGCCCTGGGGATCGCACTGCTAGCGCTCGCCGCAGGAAGTGCGACTCACGCGCAGACCATCGACGGCGACGAGCCATTCATGTCCGGCGCGGCCGAACGAACCTCGTTCGGCACCACTCCACTGCGGCTGGGGCACCGAACAGAGGGTTTCGGTCAGGAGGCTTCGGAAACGGCCATCGGCGGGCGCGGGGCCACCGACTTGGGCGGCGGCATCGGGTTCGTCGACGGACAGTTTCGCATTTCCAATGAAAGCCGATTCGGCACGAATCTTGGCGGCGGCGTTCGCTGGTACGCCGACGACTTTCTCACGGGCAGCCCGCGAATTCTCGGCATCAGCGGCTGGTACGACGGTCAGGAGACCGTCCGCAACAACTACTTCAACCAGGGCGGCGTGAGCTTCGAAAGCCTGGGCGAGTTTATCGACCTGCGGCTCAACGCCAATATTCCGTTCGAAGACGAGAAGAGCGGCGACGAAGTGATCGTCACCGGCGATCTGAACTTCATCGGCAACTCGCTGGCCCAGGGCACACTGATACCAACCGACGTTGCGCTACGCGTCGTGGACTTTGAAGTTGCCGCGCGGGTGTTGGACCTGAACGCGTGGGTGTACGGCGGCGGTTATCAATTCGACGGCGCCGGCGTGAGCGAGTTCGGCCCCAAGGGCGGTGTCCGCGGTTACATTACCAACGATTTGTTGGTCGACGTGAGCGTGACCGACGACGACGTGTTCGGCACCAACACGGTGTTTCAGATCGTCTGGACGCCCGGCCGCACCGGCGCCGGGCCGACTTCGTGGATTCACACGCTGGGCGATCGGATGCGCGAGCAAGTGTTTCGCAACACGTACATCGCCACGCAGCAGGTGGATCGAGCGGGCTCGATCGCATTGACCGACGCCGCGGGCGACGCGCTGCGTATCGTTCACGTCGCCAGCAACGCGGCGGCGGACGGCGACGGCACGTTCGAGCGGCCGCTTAACAGCCTGACGACCATTCAAGGTAACTCGCAACAGGGCGACGTCATCCTGGTTCGCGCCGGGAGCCAATTCACCGGGCAGACGGCGACGATCATCAACGAACAACGGCTGTTAGGCGAAGGTGGCGGCAATACGCACGCCGTGGTTACGTCGGAACTCGGAACAGTGACACTTCCCGAGACGTTCGCGGGCGCCCTCAATACGGCCCGACCGACGATCACCAACAACGGGATTACGGACTCGGTGCTGTTCTCGAGCTCGACGGCCGACGCCGCGACCTTCTCGCCGATGGAGGTCTCGAACTTCGACTTCTTTGGCGGCGCCAATGCGATTACGAGCAGCACCGGCGTCGGCGCCGTCAGCATCAATCGGCTGCTGATCGACGGCACGGCGGGCAATGCGATCGACCTGACGCCGATCACCGAAATACTCGCCACGTCGCAGCGGCTGCGATTCTCGCCGAACATCGACGAAGTGACGTTTACGAACATTGGCGGCGACGACATTCACCTCGACGCCGGACCGGCGCCGCCGGCCACGACGCAGATCGTCGAGCAGATCGTCATCTCGGATATCGAGAGCGACGACGGCGACGGCGTGGGCATCAACTTGATCAATACGCGGCGGGCCGCGACGATCACGAACATCGATTGGAACGGCGGCGCCAGCGGTCTGGGCGCACTGCGAATCCAAAACGCGGGCGTACAGGCCGGCGTGACGCTCAACGGCACGAACGCCATCACCGGCGGCGTCACCAGCGATCCTGACAATCAGGGTTACGCCATTAAGCTGGTGGGCGGCGCCGCGGCGACGCACAATATCACCGGCACGACGATCGACGACACGGGCGGCGACTCGATCATCGTCGAGGGCGGCGCCAGCAACATGAACTTCACCGGACGCATCAATCAAATCACGAACGCCACGTCGATTCTCAGCGTCGAGGGCGGCCACACCGGTTCGCTGCAGTTCACGGAGCTGACCGCCGATGCCGGAGTCATTCGGGCGACCGTTGGCGACGGCTTGCAGTTCGACACGGCCAACGGCGTCTATACGTTCAACGACGAGGTCGAATTCATCGGCACGACCTCCGCCGTGAACGTGCAAGACGGCAGCGGGGTGCTGACGTTCACCAACGGCCAGTTCCTCAACACGACCGGCGCGACGATCACGTTTGACGGCGGTACTGCCAACATGACGTTTACCGGCAAGATCGAGCAGAATCAGAACGCCCTGGTGCTGAACGTGATCGACGGCCACGACGGCACGCTCGTGTTCAACGACATTGCGGCCGATCCCGGCGTGATCGAGGCGACCAACGGCGAGGGGTTGTTCTTCGAGAACGCCGACGGAGCCTACACGTTTAACGACAAAGTCACGCTCAACGGCGGCAACGCCCACATCGAGATTCGCGGCACGGGCGACGCGGCGAACGGCTCCGAGGGGACGTTTAATTTCGTCGACGCGGATATCACTAATCCGAGCACCGACGCCGCCGTCATTATCGACGACAGCGAGGCCATCTTCACTTACAGCGGCACGATCACATCGAACAACGCCGATGCGGTCGTGTTTACGAACAACTCCGGCGGCAGCGCCACCTTCAATACGACCATCGACAGCACCCAGGGCATCCTGATTCAGGACAATTCCGCCGGCACGATTCTGTTCGCCGACGCGGTCACGCTCACGGGGACGGGCGCCGGCATCAGGATTTTGGAAAACAGCGGCGCCAACGTCTCGTTCGGCGATACGGTCGATAGCGCACTTCAGTTGCTGATTCAGGACAACACGGCCGGGACGTTCGCGTTCACCGGCCAGGTGACGCTCACCGGGACGAGCAATGGCGTTACCATTCTGAATAATACGGGTGGCAGCACGTCGTTCAATAATATCGACATTACTAAGACCGGCGCCGCCACGGGCTTCGTGGCCACCTCGGCAGGTACGGGTCACACCGTCACGGTGACCGGCAACGACAACAACATCACGACGGCGACGGGCGTCGCGCTTAATCTGAACAACATCGCGGCGGGCGGGGCTGGCATCAACTTTGAGAGTGTGTCGTCGAATGGCGCCGCGAACGGCATCATCATCAACAACGTGACAGGCGGTCCGGTTAACATCGGTTCCGGCGTCGCGGCGGCTGGCGGCGGTGGCTCGATTCTAAACAGCTCGGGCAATGCGGTGGTCGTCACGAACTCCGCCAACGTGACGTTGAACCGTCTCAACATTGACACCGCAACGGGCGACGGCATTGAGATCAATCACTCGAACGGCGCATCGAATGTCACCGTGACGAATACCGAGATCAGCAACACGGGCGCTTTGGGCATCGATTACAACCGCACCGGGACGGCCAATGCCGTGACGAGATTGTTCCTCACCGGCAATACCATCGACGCGACCGCCGACGAAGGCATTGGCATCGAGGTCGGCGGCACCAGCACCGCCAATATTACGATTAACGGCAATAACCAGGTGACCAATTCCAGCGGCGACGAAGCGCTGGCTATCGCGACCGTCGGCGGCGCCGGCAAGACGCTGAACCTGCTCGTGGACGGCAACTCGTTCACCAACAGCGATGCGACCGCGGCGACGATGAGCTTGTTAGCCGGCGGCACGGGCGCCGTTAACGCCACCGTCACGAACAATACGCTGACCAACAACAATGCCGCCGGCCTGGCGGCGAATCTGAATTCGAACGGCCCGGGGGCCTTGCTGCGGCTGAACCTCGACGCCAACATCGCAGTGGTGGCCAACGCCGCCGCCACGGACTACATGCTTACGGAGACCGGCGGCAGCGAATTCCGCGTGCAGAGCGTGATCGACGTCGATGCAAGAAATGTGGGCGACGTGAGCGTGGGCGCCGGAATTACGGACGATCCTGGTCCGATTCCGCAGCCGCAATGATCGCTAAGACGGGTGGCCCAGGTTGGCGTACTCGCCTACCTGGGCCACCCAGTCATAACAGACAGGTGCGAGCACGCCACCCTACCGCTGGCGCATCCCGCGGCGGCTTGCCAGCAGCGCGCCGAAGACGCCTAGCAGGCCCAGCGCTACGGTCGAAGGCTCCGGCACGGCGGAGGCGGGAGGCGCGCCCCCCAAATCGCTTGGCGGCAGTTCGTCGGCGGCCAGCAGTTGGTTCAGCGACGGGTCGATCAGGTTCGACGACAGCGCCAAAGCGCCCGCAGAATTGCGGCTGGCCAATTGAAGCGCGTTGGCGATGGGGCCGACGAACGAGAAACTCGCATCGGCCTCGACGACCGAAACGTCGGTCACCACCACCAGTCGGCCGTTGTCCGCGAGCGGCACGTCGCTAAAGGCGAGGTTGCCCGGCTGGCCGATCTGTTGCGTAAGGTCCGTCTGCATAAGTTGCAGAATCTGGTCGATGGTCGCCATGTTTTCGATGCGGGCGAAGGGAACGAAGCCTTGGCCGTCGAGAAAGTTGTTGTCCCCCAGGTTCACGAAGAAGCTGCTGGCGCCGCTGTTGGGGTTGCCGGCGGAAAGGGCGAGCGACACCGTGCCGCGGGTGTTTGAGAGTGCGTTGAAATCGACTTGCCCGTCGCCATCGCCGTCGACGGTCACGGGGGTCAACGCTTCGACGGGCGTATTTAGCTGCGCCCACAGTTCGGGCACCGGCGGAAAGCCCAGGAAGCCGCCCATTTGCAGGACGAAGTCGTCGGCCGTGCCGGGGCCGGCGTCGGCGGCCCGGTTCACCGCGCTGAAATGGTATTTCCCCAGGCCGATGTAGGCGACGATGTTGTCGACCAGCGGCTGAAGATTTGGGTCATTCGTGGGGTTCAAGACCATGTCGAAGCTGCCGACATTGGTCGTGAAGCGCATCGTCTGCGCGATGCCGCTGGTTTGTAGGAGCAGGAGAAGTGCCGTCGCGGCGAAGATTCGCTTCAACATTGCTGGGTGTCGCCTGGTTGTCTGTTCGAGTGATGGTAGGTCGTTCGTGGGGAGTGCGACCTAGCGGTCGCCGCTAAGGTTTTATTGTAGTTGGGGTCCTGAAATGCGTCCGCAAATTTGCGCGGGAATTGGGGGCGTTGAGGTCGGAATTGGCGGCAAGTCCGGAATAAACGGGGCTGGATAGCAGCCGGCACGCGGCGAGCGCCTGCTACAGATCGACCACGCAGATCTGGTTGAAGCGGCCCTGCGGGCTGGACACTTGCCGGACGATCGCGATTCGTCGGCCGTCGGGGGAGAAGACGCAGGCTTCGGGGCGGGGTTGATCCGCGCCAACGGGGTCGGGAGTCTTTTGCGACTGGAAAGTCTGCCTTAGCGTTGGTCCCCCAGTCGCAAAAGACTCCCGACCCCTATCACGCGGAATGGTCGCGCGGGTTGATTTGCCGCTCGCCACGTCGACCGTCATAACGCTGCCGTCGGCGATGTACGCGATTTGAGTGCCGTAAGGCCCCCAACTGAAAGCGGACGCGACATCCCAAGGGTCCGCGGTGATTTTCCGCGAGACGCCGCCGTTTGGCGAAACGGTCCAAAGCTGCACGACGCCCGCATCGTCGCGCATGAGAAACGCGATCTGGGCGCCATCGGGCGAGCTGCGCGGCCAATGCCGCGGGCCTTGCACGCCGGGGTGAAGGCGGTCGGCAGTGAAGGTCAACCGGCGTTGGCACGCGCCGGCGGGCGGGGCAGGGCGGTGCGTGGGCGTACCTTCGAGCGGACCGTCGCCGGGTTTAGTCACGGCATCGGGTATGTCGACGATGAACAGCTCAGTGAACTGCTTGCCTTGGGAATCCATCACGTCGCCGAGGAATGCCAGCGCGGGACACTGCCAGCGGCCATCGGTGCGGCGGTACCCATGGGCGCCAACCCAGGCGTCTTCGTAGGCGCGACTGATTTCGTCAGAGCCGGGCTGGGGTTGGTTGACGGTTTTGGTGGCGAGAACGGAGAAGAATTGGCCGTCGTGGTTTCGTGGGTGAGTGGGGGGCGGTTGCACCGGACCGCCGCTCGTTGCGACGCCGACGTTGCGCTGGTTGAGGTCGATATGTGGGCAAGTCTCTCCGAGACTTGCTGCATTTCCATGTGGGCCGGTCTCTCCGAGACCGGCTGCAAGTCTCGGAGAAACTTGCCTACATGGGTGCGTTGCCAGGACGTGGTCTTCGTAGGTGAAGCTGACCCACTGGCCGTCGCCGCTAAATACATGAACGTGCGAGCCGCCGCGGAGGGCGCCGGGGGTGAACTGGGGGGCGAAGTTGCCCGCGTCGAGATTCTCGATCGCGCCGGGGCGGCGGGCGTCGACGATCGCGCCGCGGCGGTGGTAGGGGGCGTACTGCCAGTCGGGCGTGGGATGCTCGGGCCCGAGAATAAACGCTACGCGATCGTCGATGGGGCTGCACGATGGCACGCCGCAATGGGCGCCGTGGCGGCTTTCGTAAAGGACTTGCACCTCACCCGTTTCGGCGTGGACGCGCTCGATGCGCGTGCCGTCGAACGCCTCGCCGGCGGGGTCGCTGCGGATGTCGTAGACGATCCACCGGCTATCGGGCGACCAGACGTTGGCGTTGGTCAGGACGTGGCCGTGCGCGGCGTGGGTGATCTGACGTTCCATGTTGCGATGATCCCTCTCCCCTGAGGGGAGAGGTTAGGTGAGGGGGTTTTCCGATACGCTGCAATGCGCTCTAGCAAGACGACGCTCCAGAATCCCTCCCCTAGCCTTTCCCTTCGAGGGAGGGGGATTCAGCTGCCGTAGCCGTGCGGGTGCGTTTTGTGCCACTGCCAAGCACTCGCGACGATCGGCTCGATGCCAACGTACTTGGGCGTCCAACGTAGCGTTTTTCGCGCCAGGCTCGCGTCGGCGACTAACTCCGGCGGGTCGCCAGGACGGCGAGGCACGATGCGATGCGGAATTTTGTGCCCCGTGGCGCGGCGAGCCGCGTCGATCACTTCCATCACGCTCGCGCCGGCGCCGGTTCCGAGGTTCAGCTTGAGTCCAACGCCCGATTTGAGTCGCTCCAGCGCCGCGATGTGGGCGCGGCCGAGGTCGTCGACGTGGATGTAGTCGCGAATGCAGGTTCCGTCCGGCGTGGGATAGTCGTCGCCGAAGACGAGCACTTCTTCGCGCTGGCCCAGCGCCACTTGCAGGACGAGCGGAATGAGGTGCGTTTCGGGCTTGTGGTCCTCGCCAATGGAACCGTCGTCGGCCGCGCCGGACGCGTTGAAATACCGCAGCGCGGCGTAGCCGAGGCCGTAGGCGTGTGCGTAATCGGCCAAGGCGTGCTCGATGGCGAGCTTTGTGAAACCGTACGGATTGATCGGGGCCTGTTTTTCGGACTCGTCGATCGGCACTTTCTCGGGCTCGCCGTAGGTGGCGCAAGTGCTGGAAAAGACGACGCGGTTTACCTTGGCGGCCCGCATGGCGTCGAGCAGGGAGAGCGTGCCGACGATGTTGTTCTGATAATACTTCGCGGGGTCGGTCACCGACTCGCCGACGTAGGCGTAAGCGGCGAAGTGCATGACGGCGTCGATGTTGTGGTCGCGAAATGCGGACGCCAGGCGGGCGCCGTCCATGAGGTCGCCTTCGATGAGGCGGCCCTTGAGAGCGGCGGACAGGTGGCCGTTCGAGAGGTTATCGTAGATCCACACGTCGTGGCCCGACTGCTGAAGCAGTCTCGCCGCGTGCGATCCGACGTAGCCGGCGCCGCCGGTAAGTAGGACGTTCATGATTGGGGGATTCTCCGAACAATGCAGGTCGTCGGCGGGAAATTCTAGCGGAGTCGCAACGGGATTCTCGCACATACGGGCGTCGGCGTCACGGGTCGTCGCCGCTTCCGAAAGGAGAACTGCAAAGCCCGGAAGCAGTCGCCTCGCCGCAGCGAGTCGCCGTGGCGGCCTGAGGTACGCCGAAGGGTCTATCCCGCGTACCGCACGCCAGAATCGTCGCGGTACGTCAGAATGACGAGCTCGGCGCAGCGCCGACTTATTCCCCGCGGAAGGCGCCGCCCGTGAGGCTGGCCGCCGTCCGCAAGAACGTGGACGTCTTGTCGTCGAAGTAGTCGCCCAAGCCGATGGAGTTGATGGGGATCGCAGGGTGCTGCCGGCAAAGTTGGTAAATCTGCCGCGCCAGCGCGTCGTCGTACGCGCCGGAGCTGGCTCGACTGGGGGCCCCGTCGGAGAAGAGCAGGATCGTGTCGACGTCGTACTGGTACGCTTTGCGGAGCGCGTCGAGCGTGTTGGTCCAACCGCCGGGCTCGATCGCCTTAAGCTGCCGCAGCAAGGCCTCGCGACTGGACTTCCCGGCCGCGCCGCGTAGATCGGCGAACGATCCGTCCTCGGGAAACGTCTGAACCTTCGATGAGTAGACGATTAGCACGCACTGCTGCACGTTTAAGTGTTGCAGCCACGTGGACGCGATCTCCTGCGCTTCGGCCCAGCGATCGCCGCCGTCGGCGCCGGGCTGCCGCATGCTGCCTGAGGCGTCGATCAGAATCGCAACCCGTTGGAGCGGTCCCTTGAGGCCGACCAGCTCGCGATTGTTCTGCGCTTCATCGAGCAATTCGGCCTGCCGCCGCCGCTCGGATTCGGTGAGTTGGCCTTCGAGCCGCTGCTTTTCAGTTTGCAAGCTCTGAAAAAGCGCGGCGGCGCGCTTGAGTTGGGCCAGGTATTCTTCCGTCTGCTTGTCGCCGGCCGCTACTTTCGCCTGGAGTTCTTGAACCTTAACGTCGGATGCCACGGTCGCCGACTCGGCCTGGTCGCGTGCATCGACCAACTCGACGTTCATATCCTTGAGCTTCTGCTTCAGCGACGCTACGATTGCGTCGAGCTCATCCGCCTGTTTCTTAAGCCGATCGCGTTGCTCCTCGACTTGCCCAAGCGAGGCGACCTTCTCCGCCAGTTGCGCCAGCAGCGCCGCATTGTCGTCAGTCAGCGTCCCTTTTGCGGCCAGTAAGCCTTGCCGTTGTGTTTCGAGCCGGCCCTTCTCGGCAAGAATCGAGTCGAGCTTGGCGTTGACCTCCGCGAGGGCGGCCAGCTTCTCGACTAACTGCCGTTGAAGTTGATCCCGCTCGTCTTGCGTCAGGTGGAGCGTTTCGCTCGTCCGATCGAGCAGATCGCGAGCCGCGTCCAGTTCGCTCGCCGTCGAGGTGAGCGTCGCCGCGATCGCGGTGTTCGCTTCCGAAAGCTGAACCTGCTCGCGGGCGCCCTTATTCAGCTTGGTGTGTAGGAAGATCGCGATCACCATGATCAACACCATGGTGAACAACGTGACGTCGTTGCTGGCGATCCAACCGGCCAACCCGGCTTCGCTGGAGCGTGAGGTCACCTTTTCAAGATGCATTTGTCGTTTCCCGCGAAAGGCTTTACCACAAAGAACACAGAGACCACGGAGAAAGGAGGGGGGCGGATCAGCCCGTAAAGCAACCGGCCCGAAATTCTGGCAGAGGCGGCAATTCGGTCCGCTTTCTCTGCGCTTCTCTTCCTTCTTCTCTGTGATCTCTGTGGTTAATCTTTGAACTCATCGAGGCGCACCCGCGCCTTACCTGGGACGGCTGCCGAGCTGCCGCAGGTGCTCGCCGGCGCCGGCGAGGCCGTTAGCGGCGTCGGAGAGCGACTGGTCGATGCTTCGGAGCGAGGCCGCGTTGGCCTCGGCCGCTTGCTTCATCTCGTCGGCGCCGCTCTTGAGCAGATCGGTCGACTCCCCGATTTCTTGCACCGACTGCGCGAGCGCCTTGCTGGCTCGGTAATGGAGCTTGGCCGCGTCGGTGAACTCACGGTCGATCGTGGTGCGAAACGCCGCGACCGAGACGTCGAGATTGGACACGGCCCGCGCGCCAACAGGAATCAGCTCCTGCAACGCCTTCGCCGAGGCGGCCGTGGCATCACGCAACACGGACAGCGCCTGCGGGATGCCCTTAATCTCGCCGTTAAAGGACCGGACCATGTCCTCAAACTGAGACGCCGCCGCTTTCATCGAAGCCGTCGAAGCTTCGATCCGCATCGAGCTCGTCGCATGCCGATCGGCAGTAGCGGCGATGGCGACGGCAAACCGCTCCAAGGCGGCGACCGCTTCAGCGGTCGCCGCTTGCGTACCAAGCCCCGCATGACGCCAAATCGCCGCATCGAACCAGGTACGCGCCGTCATCCGCAACCGTTCCAACCGCCCGCCGACGCCCTGCAGCAACGCCTGATTGACCAGCGCCAACACCGCCCCGGCGCCCACGCCGCTGATTAACGGCGTCACCGCCATCAGAATCGTTTGCAACGACTGCTCGCCGCTCTCGTCAACTTTCAGCCAATAAAACCCCACCACGGTGAGTACCACGCCCAACAACGGCGCCATAATGCCCATCCGCTGCAACAACAGATACGACCAGTCGCTGGCGATACGCGTGTCCAACTCGTGCAGCGCCTGATCGCGCGTGAAATTGCCAGTCGGCGAAATCGACCCCGTGGGAAAGACTGACAGCACCCAGCGAAGCCAACCGAAGCTCCGCGGAACCGAATCGGCTTCGCCGCGCCCATCGCCGCCGCGATCGAGTTTTTCGTGAAGTCGTGCCAGAACCCGATCGTGCCGACGTGCGCGGAGGTAAATTCGCAAGCTCAGAACGAGCTGCACCAAGAGAAACGCCGCGCCGACGCCGATGACGACGGCCCAGTGACTGGAGAGTTGGTCGGCGCCAGGAAAGTATTTGGCAATCACGGGCGGTTGTACCTCGGGGACTGCGGGGCGGTTCAGGTATTGTACCAACGGCGCCGGGGAAATTCAGGCGGATATTGTACTGGTCTTCAAACGGCTCGTTACAATGCGGTCCGGCGGTTCGGCTGGCGAACTGAGATAGCCATTCACTCGATCTGGAGGCGGCTCGAATGCAGCGACGCGACTTTATTTTGCAGGGCGGGGCGGTCGGGGCGGGCATTGCGGCATTGGCTACCGCCGAGGTCGGCGCGCAGGACGCTGGCGCCGCCAAACCGGGCGAGAAATTCCAACTAAAGTACGCCCCCCACCACGGGCACTTCCAAGAGTCCGCCGGGCCCGACTATCTAGACCAAATCAAGTACGCCGCCGACCAAGGCTTTACGGCCTGGGAAGACAACGGCATGAAGGGGCAGTCCCCCGAAATGCAGGAAAAGATCGGCAAGCTGCTCGCCGACCGCGGCATGGCGATGGGCGTATTCGTCGCCCATGGCGACTTCAACTCGAAGGCGTTCGTGCAGCAAGATAAAGGCGCGCGCGCGAAAGTGGTGCAAGACGTTCGCGACAGCGTCGACGTGGCGAAGCGCGCGGGCGCGAAGTGGATGACGGTCGTGCCCGACGCGTACGACCCCGCTAAGGAGTGGGGCTACCAAACGGCCAATTGCGTCGACCTGTTACGCCAGTGCGCCGAGGTGTTCGAGCCGCACGAGCTGGTGATGGTCTTGGAGCCGCTCAATTGGTGGACGAATCACCCGGGGTTGTTCCTGCACAAAATCCCGCAGGCGTATGAGATTTGCCGCGCCGTCGACAGCCCGGCGTGCAAAATCTTGTTCGACGTCTACCACCAGCAAATTCAGGAAGGCAATCTCATCCCCAACATCGACATGGCATGGAGTGAGATCGGTTACTTCCAAGCCGGCGACAACCCGGGCCGCAACGAGCCGGGCACCGGCGAGATCAATTATCGCAACGTGTTCAAGCACATCCACGCGAAGGGATTCGAGGGCGTGATCGGCATGGAGCACGGCAAGTCGATTGGCGGTAAAGAAGGTGAAGCGGCGCTGGTGGCGGCGTATCGGGCGGCGGATGACTATTAGATCTGAAACGCTAAGCCGCAAGCGGCGAGTGGATAGAATAGCCCCGACCAAGCTTGGTCGGGGCTGCTGTCGCTTTAGCTCTTCGCGTCCTGCAACTTCTCCACCACCTTCAGCACCGTCGCCGTATCCTTTGCGGCGTCGACTTTCTCGTCTTTGTGCGCGATCTTGCCGTCGCGGTCGATCACGAACGTCCATCGGGAGGCGAATAGACCCCCGCCGATCGACTTCACGGGCACGCCGAACGCCTTCGCAATCTTGCCCTCGGGGTCGGCCAATAGCGTAAACGTCAGCTCCTCCGCCTTCTTAAACTCCTGGTGGCTCTCGACCGTGTCGCCGCTGACGCCGATCACCTCCACGTCCTTATCGGCGAACTCCTTCTGCATGTCGCGGTAGTTGCACGCCTGCTTCGTGCAGCCGGGGGTCATGTCCTTCGGATAGAAGTAGACGACCAGAATCTTCTTGCCGACATGGTCCTTCGACTTCCACGGCTTGCCTGCATCCGTCTGACCTTGAAACTCAGGCGCCTTGTCGCCGGGTTTTAGCTTCACGGGCTTGGGTTCTTGAGCGAAGGAGAACTGTGCCCCCAATACAAAAAACGTCGCGGCGAGTAGTGAGCGCAGCATCGTGACCTCCGGTGAAATGTCGCGGGACTTGCGACGTCATTGTAGCAGGCACGTTCCATGTGCCGTAGCCGCCAGCCGCCAGCCGCCAGCCGCCAGCCGCCCGTGACGGGAGAACTACAAAGTCCCGTGCGCACGGTCATTCTGAGGTACTCCGAAGAATCTGGCCGGACCCTGCGAAGTACCTCAGGGGGAGCTGGTTCCGGACTTTGAAGTTCTCCTGCTCGGCCCCCGATTCGCAAGGGCGAGAGAAAATCTCGCACTTTCTTCCCCTGCTCTGCGGTAGGCAAGCCGCGGCCGTTCGCGTAAATTAGCGGCCTAGCTGGAAAGCGACCCTGCGGTAAAACGCGGGTGGCTCGGGGAATTTTTCCGGCCGCCGATGGTTAACGATCGGCCCTTGCGTGCCCTCGTCTGGGCATCCTTTACATCGCGAGTTACGAAAGGGTAGCGGTACATGCAATTCAATTTGGCGGCAGGCATCTGGTGTTTGGCGCAAACGGCCGGCGGCGAAACGGCGGGGGCGGTGAATTTCCGGCCCACGCTGTGGTATGTCGCGCCGGTCGCGTCGGCGTTGGCGCTTTTCTTCGCGGTCGTCTTCTACCGTATGATGATGGCGGCGAGCGAAGGCACCTCCGTGATGAAGGACATCGCCCAGCACGTCCGCGAGGGGGCGATGGCCTACCTCAAGCGCCAGTATATGGTGGTCTCGGTCGTGTTCCTGGTGCTGGTGGTGATCCTCGTCGTGCTGGCTCGCATGGAGATCCAGAATCCCTTCGTTCCCATCGCGTTTCTGACGGGCGGTTTCTTTTCAGGCCTGTGCGGATTCATCGGAATGCGCACCGCAACCAACGCCTCGGCGCGGACGGCGCAAGGGTGCAGCGAGGGGCTTAATCGCGGATTGCAAGTCGCATTTCGATCGGGCGCGGTGATGGGCCTGGTCGTCGTCGGCTTCGGCTTACTCGACATTTGCCTGTGGTATTGGATCCTCGACGCCTTCGTCTACACGCCCGAGCACATGACCAGTGGCTGGACGGCGTGGGGCATGACGCTGGTGCCGGCGGGGACCACCGATATCGAGAAGCTCGTCCAGATCACGACCACGATGATCACCTTCGGCATGGGCGCCTCGACGCAGGCCCTGTTCGCACGCGTCGGCGGCGGCATCTATACGAAGGCGGCCGACGTCGGCGCCGACCTCGTGGGCAAAGTCGAAGCCAATATTCCCGAGGACGATCCCCGGAACCCGGCGACCATCGCCGACAACGTGGGCGACAACGTCGGCGACGTCGCCGGCATGGGCGCCGATTTGTACGAATCCTACTGCGGCTCCATTCTAGCGACGGCGGCGCTGGGCGCCGCGGTCGGAGCCCACCGCATGGCCGACGGCGCCCCCATCGGCGCGGCGATTAACCTCGTCATCGCCCCCATGGTCGTGGCGGGCATCGGCACGCTGCTATCGATCGTCGGAATCTTCATGGTCAGAACGCAAGAAGGCGCCACGCAGAAAAATCTGCTCAAGGCCCTGCTCATCGGCACGCTCGGCAGTTCCGTATTTATCCTGGTCGGCCTCGCCGGGCTCGCCCAATTTGGCGAAGGAATTGTTAGCTGGGGCATCGTCGGATCGGTCATCGCAGGGCTGGTCGCCGGCGTCATCATCGGCCAATCCACGGAGTACTACACTTCCGACGAATATAGTCCTACCAAGGGCATCGCCAAGGCAGCCCAAATGGGCCCCGCCACCACGATCATCGACGGTCTGGCCACTGGCATGTACTCCACCGGCGTGCCGGTCATTACGATCGTCGTCGGCATCCTGGCCGCCTTCGGACTGGCCGGAGGGTTCGGCGATCCGAATATGGGACTGTACGGCGTCGGCTTCGCAGCCGTCGGCATGCTGGCGACGTTAGGCATCACGCTGGCGACCGACGCCTACGGGCCGATCGCCGACAACGCCGGCGGCAACGCCGAAATGGCCCACCTGCCGCCGGAAGTTCGCGAGCGCACCGACGCGCTCGATTCGCTGGGCAACACCACCGCGGCCACGGGCAAAGGGTTCGCCATCGGCTCGGCCGCCCTGACCGCCATGGCGCTCTTGGCGGCTTACATCGAGGAGATCAAAATTTGGGTCGGCAAGCTCGCGGCCGGCGCCGAGGATAAGATCTACACGATCGGATCGCTCCAATTCTCCGCCGACCAGTCTGTCGCGGGCCGCGAAGACGTCGTCTTCGTGCCGCAGGCCGAGATTTACCACTTCGTCGACGCCTACGATCTGGACATCATGAACCCGCTGCTGCTGTGCGGGTTGTTCATCGGCGGCATGATGGCCTTCGTCTTCTGTGCAATGACCATGAAGGCGGTCGGACGCGCCGCCGGAGCGATGGTCAACGAAGTGCGGCGGCAATTCCGCGAGATTCCCGGCATCATGGAAGGCACTGGCAAGCCCGATTACGCCCGCTGCGTGGCGATTTCCACGGCCGGCGCCCAGCGGGAGATGATCGTGCCCTCGTTGCTAGCCATCATCGTACCCGTGGCGACCGGGCTGGTGCTGGGAGTCGCAGGCGTGATGGGCCTGCTGGCTGGCGGCTTGACCACCGGGTTCGTGCTGGCCACGATGCTCAACAACGCCGGCGGCGCCTGGGACAATGCCAAGAAGCACATCGAGCGTAGCGGCGGCAAAGGCACCGACGCCCATAAAGCCGGCGTCGTCGGCGATACCGTCGGCGATCCTTGCAAAGACACCAGCGGCCCGGCGCTGAACATCCTCATCAAGCTGATGGCGATGGTCAGCGTAGTCTTCTCGCCGGTGGTGGTGAAATATTCGCCAGCCGTGCAAGAATGGCTCGGCATCGTTTTCAAGGGAAGCGGGGTCGAGTGAGCGAGTACGACGCTCGAATCGCAGTTCAAGGTTCACAGCCCCGACCAAGCTTGGTCGGGGCTGTTTTTCTGCGCCGCGCTAGCCGTTCTTGAGTTTCTCAAACGCCGCCAGCGCCGCGTCCTTCGCCTCGAAGTGATCCACCATCGGCCGCGGGTAGTTCACGCCCAGTGCGACCGCCGCGGAAGCGAGCACCTCCTCCGGCGCCTCCCACGGCTGGTGAATCCATTTGGTCGGCAGCTTCGCCAGTTCGGGAACCCAGCGGCGAACGTACTGGCCTTCCGGGTCGCACTTCACTGACTGGAGCATCGGGTTGAACACCCGGAAATACGGCGCCGCGTCGGCCCCGCAGCCGGCGGTCCACTGCCAGCCTAGCGTGTTGTTGGCCAAATCGGCGCACACCAGCGCGTCCCAAAACCACTCGGCCCCCCCCAACCAAGACAGCCGCAAATCCTTCACGAGAAAAGACGCGACGACCATTCGCGCGCGGTTGTGCATGATTCCGGTCGCCCACAATTGCCGCATGGCGGCGTCGACGATCGGATAACCCGTCTGGCCGCGCTGCCAGCGCCGTAAGTCCGCCGCGCTGCACCGCCAGGGAAACTTGCGGAAGTTCTCGCGTAGCGGCAATTCTGGCGTATGTGGAAAGTGGTAGAGCAAGTGATGGGCAAACTCCCGCCAACCGACCTCTTTCAGAAACACCTCCGCGCCGGTGGCGCTACCCCCTCGTGCGATCTTCTTGGAATCGCCTTGCCCTGGTCGCGCAAGCCTCACCGCCGCCCAAATTTGTCGGGGACTGATCTCGCCGAAATGCAGATGCGGCGCCAGCCGTGACGTGCCGTCGAGGTCGGCGCGGTCGCGGTCCGCGCCGTACTGGTCGATCGAACCCGCGATGAAGGTTTCAAGTCGCTTTTCCGCAGCCGCGGCGCCCACCTCCCAAGCGTCGTAGAAACCTCGGTCCCAGGGAATGCGGGGCAACAGTTCAAGCTCGTCGAGCGGCACGCTCCGCGGCCAGTCGGCAGGCGAGGGAAGATCGGTCGGCGCCGGCAGCGGCTGGTGATCGACCTCCGCGGCGAGGCATTTTTTCCAAAAGGGCGTAAAGACCTGGTACGGCTTTCCTTCACCCGTCGCAATGGTCCATGGCTCGTAGAGCAGGCTACCGTTGAAGCTCTCCGCATGCACCCCGCGTTTAATGAGCGATGCCTTGACGTGCGTATCGCGCTCGATGACGGCCGGCTCGTAACGACGGTGCCAGTGGACGGCGCTTGCGCCGGTCTGCTCGATAAGTTCATCAAGAGCCTGCTGCGTCGGCCCGCGGCGAATGATCAGGCGCGAGCCAAGCTGCTTAAGCTGCTCCGAAACACTCGCCAGCGAGTGGTGCAGCCACCACCGCGACGCCCCGCCAGGCGCCCAACGGCCCTCCTCTTCCTGCGCCCAGATAAACGTCGGAATCACTGCGCCGCGGCGCACCGCGGCAACCAGCGCTGGATGATCCGTCACCCGCAAGTCCTGTCGAAACCAAACGATCGTGGCGGCGGCCATGGGCGTGAAAGGGGACTCGCTTACGGGAACGGCTCGAATGAAATCGCCGTAAACTCTGGTTGATCCATCGTGGGAAGAAACGCCACGTCGTACGCCTCGCGACCGCCGCGAAGGAATTCCAGGGCGCCCGTCTCGCGGCCCGCGTTCACATCCACCAGCCAAACGCCGGACCGCATACGCGGAAATCGTTCGCGAACCGGCGGCGCATCGAGCACATGCCGCTTGCGAATCCGCGAGAGACCGACGACTGCTCGTCCCGCGGCGAACGTCAGCCCGCGCGTAAATCCGGGAAGCTCAACCCGCGACGTGCAATGTCCGCGTTCCAGATCAACCGCACTCAAAGTCCCCTGCCCCGAGTCGCAAAACCACCACCGCCCGTCGTGCCAGCGCGGCGAGTGGGGCATGCACAGCCCTCGAGCCGCAATCCTGTTACGCTGCACATCGAGGATCACCCCGCTCGAAAAACGATCGCCCTGCCGCCACGCCGCTGGCCGCTCGCTCGCGCAAAACGCCGTCGCCACCGCCAGGCGTCCGTTGCGGACGCCGATTCCATTGAGGTGACAACAGTCCGTTCGCTGCGTTGCCTCGATGAACGGCGGCTGCCAATTCCGCAGAAAACTCACCCGCTCGCTCGGCCGCCCGACGCAGTTAAATCGCGTATTGGCGAACAGCAAACCACGACGGTCGAATGCCACATCGTGCGCATCGAGCCGACCGGTCGAGTAAATCGCCTCGACTCCGACTTGACCCTCTCGAACTCGAAACAGCCACACGTGATCGCGCGACGCCAGCGCCATCCGATCGCCCGAGCACGCCACGCCCATCGGTCGCGGAAAGCTCCAAAAGCTCGCGGCAAGGCGCCCCCCGGCGGCGGAAAACAACGCCAGCTTGCCGGAGTTGTAGGTGGTGACGGCCAGCGTTCCGCCCGACGTCGCCAACCACTGGACGAAGTCGCCGCGAAGCTGCCATTCGATCGGCTTCGCCGCGACGATGGCCGGCGGCGGAATCAACTTGCGATCGTGGGGCAAATTCACACTCACAGCAACGAGTGCCCGCCGTTCACGCTGAGCGTCTCGCCGATCACAAACCCCGCCTCATCGCTGGCCAGGTAGACGGCCGCGGCGCCCACGTCGGCGGGCGATCCCCAATGGCCGACGCTAATGTCGGCCAGGTACGCGTCCTTGGCGTCCTGCGGCGCCTGTGCGTGCCGTTCGACGGGAATCCACCCCGGCGCGATCATGTTCACCGAAATTCCCCACGGCGCCAGCTCGCGCGCGGTGCTTCGCGCCAACCCCGCCTGCCCGCCCTTGGCCGCGACGTACGCCGAGTAGTTGGTGAAACCGACCGCCAGCGCCTCGGTCGTGATATGAATGATGCGGCCCCAGCGCTGCCGCTTCATGTGCGCCAAGCAAGCCTTCGTCAGCAATACGGGACTCTTCACGAAGAAATCGAGCATCTCGGCGTACGTCGCCCAGTCGTACTCCTCGATCGGCAGTTGCGGCTGCGGGCAGGTCGCATTGAGCACCAGCACGTCGATCGGACCGAGCTTCTCGCCGACCTCTTCGTAAATGCGAGTGACGATCGCCGGGTCTGTCACGTCCCCAGCTACCAAACAGCAGTCTGGTGATACCGCCTGCAATTGTTCAAACGCCGCTGCTGCGGTCTTCTCGCTGTTGGCGTAATTCATCGCCACCCGCGCGCCGGCCCGCGCTAGTTCGATGGCAATCTGCTTACCGAGGCCCCGCGAGCTACCGGTCACCAGGGCGATGCGACCGTCGAGGCGAAACGGGCTTTTGTCGTTCGGCATGTTTATTTTCTCACGCAGAGGCGCAGAGACGCAGAGGAAAGAATTGGCAATGCGATGAACTGTGAATTATGCACGACGGCGTGGGCTGCGACAGGCCAAAGGATTGCTCACCGCTCGCTGATTTCTTCCCTCTGCGTCTCTGCGCCTCTGCGTGATACTTCTGGACGCGCTGCGTGAGATACACTACGCAATGATCTCCGCAATCGGCTCGACCGGTTCGACGCCGACGAGCTTTTGATTGAGGCCGCGGAAGAAATACGACAGGCCGTTAGGGTCGAGACCTAACTGCTTCAGTACGGTAGCATGGAGCCGCTTGACGTGCATCGGCTGCTCGACTGCGGCGGCGCCCAGCTCGTCGGTCGTGCCGACGCTTACGCCCCCCTTCAGCCCTCCTCCGGCCATCCACATCGTGAAGCCGAAGGAGTTGTGATCCCGACCGGTTCCCACCGCATACTCGGCCGTCGGCTGGCGGCCGAACTCGCCGCCCCACACCACGAGCGTTTCGTCCAACAGGCCGCGCTGCTTGAGATCTTTCAGCAACGCGGCGATCGGCTGGTCGGTCGCCCTGGCGTGCCGCGTATGGTTTTTCACGAGGTCGCCGTGGGCGTCCCAATTGTTGTCGTTATGGGCGCCTCCGGAATACACCTGGATGAACCGCACGCCACGCTCGACCAGTCGCCGTGCCAAGAGGCATCGCGAGCCGAAATTGTGCGTGGACTTTTCGTCGAGGCCGTACAGGTCGCGAGTGGCTTGCGTCTCCTGCGATAAATCCACCGCCTCCGGCGCGTGCGCCTGCATCCGGTACGCCAGCTCGTAGGTGGCGATCCGCGCTTGCAAGTCCTGCTGATCGGGCCGCAGCGCCCGGTGCCGCTGGTTCATGCCGGCCAGCGTATCGAGCAGGTCGCGCTGCACGGGGCGAGACATACGATCGGGCAACGACAGATCGTTGATCGGCGAACCTTCGGGCCGGATGATCGTGCCGGCATAGCTGGCGGGCATGTACCCGCTCGACCAGTTCTTGGCGCCGCTGATCGGCCCGCCGCTGCGGTCGAGCATCACCACGAACCCGGGCAGATTCTCATTGACGCTGCCCAAACCGTAGTTCACCCAGCTCCCCATCGCCGGGTTGCCGCTCTGCAGCTTGCCGCTGTTCATCATCAGCATCGCCGAGCCGTGGATCGGCGACTCGGCTTGCATCGAGTGAAGAAACGCGATGTCGTCGACGCAATCAGACAGGTGCGGGAACAGGTCGCTCACCCACTTGCCGCTCTGGCCGTACTGCTTGAACTTCCACCGCGGCTCGACGATGCGGCCCTGCGACTTCTTGCCGCCCCGGCCGAACGTGGTGACGGCTATCGTCTTGCCGTCCATGCCCACCATGGCGGGCTTGTAATCGAACGTGTCGATATGGCTGGGACCGCCGTACATGAACAGAAAGATCACGCTCTTGGCGCGAGGGACGAGAGTCGAGGGGCGAGGGGCGAGCGGATTGGTCGATACCGCGCCGGTCAGCGCCATACCATCCTGCGCCAGCAGCGAAGCGAGCGCCGCAGCGCCGAACCCGCAGCCCGATTCCCACAAAAACTCCCGCCGCGTGCGGCCGCAGAAGTCGCGAGGCGTCGTGTTTACAAAGCCCATAATTCGCATTTCCTTAGCGCCGTCTTTGCGCCTTCGCGCCTTTGCGTGAGTTAAACCAGGATTGTCTCACGCAAAGGCGCGAAGGCGCAAAGAAGAATCGCAAAGAAGAGTTTTCAGGTCTAATCGAGATAAATGAATTCGTTGAGGTTCAGTACGGCGAGGCACCAAAAGCGCAGCGCCGCCTTCGGTTCCTGGCCGTGCTCCTGCGTCAGGCGGGAGAGCAACGTCAGACCTTCGGCGATCTCCTCGTCAGTCGCCTGCCGGCCGAGCGCGATTTCGAGTGCCCGGTCCAGTTGCCGCTGCGGCTCCGGTCCGGCTTCTGTAAGGACGCGATCCGCAAAATGGGCGGCCTGTTCATTGGCGAATTGCCCGTTGAGCATCGACAACGCCTGTCCCGGCTGCGTGGTCACGAACCGGGCTTCGCAACTGGCGTCGACGTCGGGAAAATCGAACGCCGTCAAAAGCGGCGTTAGCAGCGAACGCTTCACGAAAATGTAGACGCTCCGCCGCGACTGCTCCTCCGGGCTCGACTTCCCCCAGCCGTCGCCGGGCCGCGACTGCGTGTCCAAGACCTCCTGCGGCATTGTCGGATAAATGCTAGGGCCGTACATCTTGGGGTTGAACTTGCCCGTGGCGACCAGCGTCGAGTCGCGAATTTCCTCGGCGCTCAACCGTCGCATGTCGAACCGCCAGAACAGGTCGTTCGTCGGATCGACGGCCAGCGCCCGCACATCGCCGGCGCTCGACATCCGATATGCGTTCGAGGTCATGATTAGCCGGTGCAGCGGCTTGAGCTTCCAGTCATGTTCAATCAGCCACAGCGCCAGCCAGTCTAAGAGTTCGGGATGCGTCGGCAGGTCTCCCAGTTCCCCGAAGTTGTTGGCGGAGCGCACGATTCCGCGCCCGAAGTGGTGCTGCCAGACGCGATTCACGATCACCCGCGCCGTGAGCAGATTCACCGGCGACGCGATCCACTCGGCGAGAATGCGCCGCCGGCCAGCGGAACGCGCTCCCTCGGCGGCCGGAGCAATCGCCG